>NZ_JAGPYL010000080.1:0-30763 GCF_018070095.1 Micromonospora sp. U56 | reverse complement strand
ACCACCGCCGCCGACGGCAACGACGCCTCGGCAAGCTCACCCCGATCGAGTTTGAGACAATCAACAGGCCCGCACACGCGGCCTGAACCACTCAGCCCCGCGAGTCAACCAAACCCGGGGCAGTCCCCTGCTTGGGCCGGGCTCCAGGACAGCGGCAGAAGCGTGCACCTGATCATGGCGGATGCGAGGGCCGGGCATCATCTTCGTATGGCAACGGACGAATCTCGAATCATCCTCGTCGACGATCTACGCTCATTCGTTGACGGCAGCAGCGCGGACGTGGCCCGGTACCAGTGCAGCCGGAGTGGAACTTCTCGAGCGTTGCCGCGATCAGCGGCTGGACGAGCTGTGGCTTGACCATGACCTTGGCGAGGACGACACGATCTGGCCGGTCGTCGAGGTCCTGGAACGCGCTGCCTTCGACGCTGACCACTCGACGCCGGCGTCATCAACATTCACTCCGCCAACCCAGTCGGTGCCACCAAAATGGCCCAGGCTCTCCGGCGTTGGGGCTACCGCGTCCGCGTTGCGTCGGGCGCGGCGGACGTCGCGTACCTCGACAGCCCCACCGCGACGGAGTGACCACCGAACGCACGGCGTCCAAGAGGCTTCGTCAAGCAAGCGCCTCGCGGCAGATGTGTGCACCTGATCAGCCTGCCGCGGGTGTGGTGCCGGACGGTGGGTCTTGTAACGGCGGGCGTGGCATGGCACCGTCGATCTCGACCGATGCCGCAAGGCCTTCGAACCCTTAAGTGAACGCTGTGAGCGGCGGCTTTGACCTGAACGCCATGAAGTCTGTGCAACCGGCCGATGGCAGGGCGGCATCCACAGCAGAAGATTAGCCACATGGCGGTCCAGCGACGCGCACTTTGGTTGACTCTCGCCGTCACGGGTACGACGTTTGTCGTCGTCGGGCTCGCAGCGCTTGCCGTGTTTGTGTACCGGCAGCAACTCGATGACGCTGACCAGTATTCGAGCGTCGTTGGCGCAGCTGCTGCGGCTCTGACGCTAGCCGGGACGGTAATCTTCTGGTTGTTCAGACGTATTCCCGTCAAGCACGTTGCCGGGTCAGCGTCCAACAATTCCGAATCCACGTCCGCGGAGCCTGTTCTGTGCCGCACGGAACTTCCGCCGACACACTTCGTCGGCCGCCAGCATGAACTAGATCAGCTGGAGGGATGGTTTGCGGAGGGTGATGCGGCGCCACCGCTGCTCGTGCTGGGCGAGGCGGGGGTAGGTAAGTCCGGTCTTTTGGCTTACTGGTCGGACAGATTGCACCGGCGGCTGGCCGTGAACGTGCTCGGCTTCAACCTCGGCGGATTCGGGCAGCCTGGTAGCCGCAAGAACGTCTCCGACGCGTTCGGAGAGTGGCTGGCCCATCTGAGACCTGGCAAACCAATCCCCCAAGATCCGACAGCTCGCCGGGTCAGGCTGCTGCATATGCTCCGCGATCGGCGCTGCCTGCTCATCTTCGACAATGTGAACGACTACACCGAACTTCGAGCCGTCCTGCCGGCAATCCCGAAGACGTGCAGCGTCGTCATCAGCAGCAGGCGCGAGCTGCGTGGTCTGCGTGCTGTCGAAGGTGCCAGGACCGTGCATGTTGGCCGGCTCGGCGAGGATGCCACGCGTCTTTTGGACGCCGTCATGGGCGGGCGCCTCGCCGGTAATCCCGAGATAGCGAAGAAGCTCAGCGCATACTGTGCCGGGCTGCCATTGGCGTTGCGGGTCGTCGCCGAGACGGCCCGGGACCGGCGACTCGACGAAGTCCTCGCCGAACTGACCAATAAGGCCGGTGCCCTCACCGCGATGAGCCGACTAGGCGACGAGCTTTCGGACATCCGGGTTGTATTGTCCTGGTCGTACGACGCACTGCCGTCCGATGCGGCGCGGCAGGCATTCCGTCTCCTCGGCGTATTTCCGGCGAAGGGTTCGACCGCGAGTCTGCACGCGATGGCAGCGCTCCTCGGCCTTGACGTCGCAAGCACACGCGACGTGTTGGACGTTGTACGGTCGTATCACTTGCTGGAATGGGCGTACGATCCATCCGTAGAACGACATCTCGTCGACGGCGTCCGGGACAACGTTGACCAGACCTCGGCACTTGCGCTGCGGATTGGCCGGCACGACCTCTTGCACAGCTTTGCGGCCGAGCTCGCCGCCGGCTCGACGTTCGCCGAGGAGATCCGCGATGCGCTGACGCGGGTATCCGAGCTGTATCACAACGAGGTCAATGAGGTATTCGACTGGCAGAATCGCGACAATCTGATGGTGGACCTCGACATGCGGGATGCCTGGCGAACCGCCGACCCGATCGGTGTCCAAGTGACCCGATCGGCAGCCGGGCCATTCCAATGGTTTGAGCGGGAACGCACGAACTTCGTTGCTCTCGTGATCCAGGCCGCTGCGCTGACGCCTCCTCTACCGATCACCACCCGTCTGGCCTGCTCAGCGTTCTACTTCCTGGAAGCCGCACGATCCTTCGAAGAATGGGACCGTGTCGAAATGGCCGCATCACCGCATGCGCAAGCGCGGGACGGTGATCGGCTCGACCTTGCGCGTTGGCTGCGCAATCGTGGCAGGCGACATCTCGTGACCCTGCTTGAGCACAGCGAGCGTTTGCAACCGTCCGACGGCGGTCGGACAATGCCGACGGAGGCGGCGGCCAAAGCACGGAGATACCTTGAGCACAGTCTCCGCCTGTACAGGCAGGAGTCGACCGGTGCAGGCCAGCCCGACCGGCAGCGCCGAGCGGTCGCCGGCGTTGCCACAACGATGCGTGAACTCGCAGATCTTTGTAGACTCGAGGCAGAGTTTGGCACGGACCCAAAGGGTCCGGCCGAAGCCGTCGCCGCGTACAAGGCCGCACGCGCTGCCTTCGGCGACTACACCGTCAACATCTCCACCGAGTCGCAAGAGAACTGGATCGCCTCGTTCGAGCTTGCATTCGGCGTAGCGTACTTGCTCGTTGGAGTCGATGAACCAGCCGCGCTGACAGACGCAGGCCACCTCATTAATCGGAGCATCGCATACGCAGAAACGCTCGACGATGGGCGCTCGCGAAGCTCCCGGCTGAAGGCGTTCGGATGGCGTCGCCATGGCGATCTTCAACAAGCCCACGGAAATCACGAAGACGCCGCTGGCAGCTACGCTACCTCGGCAACCGCTTTCGACGAGGAGGTCTCCGATCCGCTGGGTTGCGCCCGATCGTTGGCCTACCAGGGCCGGGCCCTCGGGTTGCTCCAAGGCCATGAAGATGCGGCGGCACGTGTGTTTGCCCGCGCCATACGGTTGTTTCAGGACAACGGGGCCGGTGATGAAGCAGCCATCGCAGCCGACTGGGCCCGAACCGTCAACCCGCCGCACTAGCTGTGACCGAGGAGTATTTGATGACCGCTGCTGCCGACGTGCCGATGTCGACTCGGATGCAGTTGCTTGACATCATGGCCGGGCCGCACGGTACGCCGCCAACCCCGACCCGGCCGACCGATATTCTCGTCGTTTTCGGTGCCGCCGATCCCCAGTTGGCTTACGACGCCGTTCAACTGTTCGATTTGGGTAGTGTCAGTTACGTCGTATTCACCGGCGGAGTGGGCAAGGACTCCGGTCCGCTGGCCGCCCTAGGGATCGCCGAAGCCGACTTTCTTGCCTCTATCGCCATCGCCGCTGGGCTGCCTCCGGGCATCATCCTCATAGAACGGAGCGCCACAAACGCTGCACAGAACGCAGCGCTGTCCCTACGAACAGCCGCAGCGGCCGGACGGGTACGCGTCGGCACCACTGTGGCGTCTCTGGCACCTGCCCAACGAAGCCGCCGCCTATATGAGGAACTCCGATTTCAGGCAGCCAAGTTCGATCCCTCGATCGAGGTCATCGCTGGCCTGTCCAGCGGCAGAACTGCCGTCGATTTGGCGTCCCGAGAGACTCTGGCGGAGTTGGCGAGCGAGCTACGCGGCCTGAGCATAATGCATGCGCTCGATATCCCACGCATCTTCCCGCTGCCCGAATTCCAGACCGGCGGCCAGTACGCCGACCTAGCTCGCGAGTTCAACGGCTGAGCTAGCCTCACCGGCTTCAAGGCGACCGCTCTGGTAGACGTATCGGAAGTAGGCACCTCGCTGCGTTGCATCTCCTACGCGGTGCTCCGTCCCTGGTGGCGTCACCGAGGACGACCATCCGACACTGCGGAACAAGTCCGGGCGGGCCGCCGCCCACCGTGTGTCGAAGACGAACCACTGGTCGAACCCAAAGAAGCCGTCGATGTACCGGGCGACCTGCGCGATGTGCGGGTCTAGCCGGATCAGCGACTCGGTGGGTCGCTCCGCGGGCCCGACTCCAGAGCGATCATGTCAATCTTCAACTGGGGCTGCGCCCGCAGCGTCGCGTGGGCGATCACGACAAGGCCGGCCAGCCCAAAGCGACCCGGGCGAACCGAGCGCCACTTCGCCTGAGGCGTACCAGGCTAGTTTCGATGTGAGCGCCGCTTGGTCGACAGCTGATGGTGAGGGTGTCAGCTGACCGGCGCGTCAGGCAACCCGGCCTGGCGTCGCCAGGTGTAGGGATCGTGCGGGCCGGTGCTCAGCCAGCCCTTTACCGTCGCCACGGCGGCGACGAAAGCCTCAACCAGCTCGCCGGCGGTTGCTACCTTCCACTGAGCTTCGCGGACTGGGTGCATGTTGTGGCGGGTGCCACGTTTTTCCACCCAGGCCATGGCTATGTCTCCGTTCGTTTGTCGGGTGCGGCGGTGATTGACGCTCGACTTTCGGGGTGGAGCAAGTCGCCGGGGGGGCGGGCGTCGGTGGCGTCGGGTGGTGCGCCGGCCGGTGGGCGGTTGCGCGGCGGCGGCGATGATGGCGGCGAGGTCGGCGGCGGAGAAGCGCAGGTGTTTGCCGAGGAAGGTGCAGGGGATTTGGCGGCGGCCGGCGCGGCGGCGCAGCCAGGATTCCGAGACGCGCAGGAGCGCGGCGGCCTCGGCGGGGGTGAATAGGCGAGGGCCTGGGTCGTCGTGATGGGCGGCTCGGTGGTTGGGCGCTGGGGTGGCGTGCGGCAGTTGGCGTCGGGCTCGGGTTGGGTTGGGTGGCATCGGTGGGCTCCCGGGGGGTGTAGTCGGTTCCTCGGTCGGGGCGCGGGTGTGGGTGGTGGCTCGTCGCGGGCCGGGAGGGGTTAGGTGGGGTAGCGGAGGAGGAGGTGCAGGGCGGTCGCCGCTTGAGCGGGGACGACGCCGTTGCCGAGGACTCGCAGCGCGGCGGTGCGGGGCAGGCCGAGCGTGGGGTCGGTGACCCACTGGTCGGGTAGGCCCATGAGCCATTCCACGAACGGCGGTGCGAGCACCGGTTTGCCGTGTTGGCCGGGTTGGGTGGGGGCGGGTACGGGCCGGCCGGTCAGGAGTTCCCAGCGGGCGATGGCGGTGGCGTAGATCCCCCATCGGGTTTCGTCGGCCACGCCGAGGCGGTGGGGGGTCAGTTCGGTGATGGTGGTGCGCAGGTCGGTGCCGCCGTCGCCGTGGCGGCCGGGGCCGTGGGAATCGGAGGCCCGAGGCGTGGGCAGGAGACGCTGTGGGAGGCGGACGGCGGCCGACGGCAGGGTGAGGTCCCCGTGGGAACCGCGTTGTCCGGGGCAGCCCTTCTGGCCGTCGCTGGCTCTGGGGGTGGGCAGGAGGACGTGGGACAGCGGCGGGCGGAAGCCGTTGCCGGGGCGGCGGCCTGGTGTGCCGGTGTCGCTGGCGCGGGGTGTGGGCAGGAGGTGGTGGCGGGTGCCGGTGGGTTCGATGAGGTCGGGCAGGCCGTGCTGGTGGCCGGGGCCTTTGCCGTCACGGGCGCACGGCGTGGGCAACGTTCGCACCCCCTCCCCCGTGGTGGGTGGCGAGGAGGAACAGTCGGTCGCGTTGGTGGGGTGCGCCGATGTCGGATGCGCGTAGGCATTGCCAGCTCGTGTCGTACCCGAGCGCGGCCAGGTCGGCGTGGATGACGTCAAGTCCGCGCCGGCGGAGGGCGGCGACGTTCTCCACGAACACGAGCGGTGGTCGAAGTATGCGAACGGCGTCGGCGACATGTGATCAGAGGCTGGAGTGTTGGCCGGTGATGCCGGCGCGTTTGCCGGCGTTGGAGATGTCCTGGCAGGGGAACCCGGCGGTGAGGACGTCGACGGGCTCGACCCGGGTCCAGTCGACGGTGCGGATGTCGCCGAGGTTGGGCACGTGCGGCCAGGGATGTTCGAGGACAGTGTGGGCGTGTCGGTCGGTTTCGGCGTACCAGGCGAGCCGGCCGCCGAGCACCAGCTCGACGGCCAGGTCGAGGCCGCCGTATCCGGTGCACAGGGATCCGATGCGCGGCCCGGTGGGACGGTCATTCAACCTCCCTCCCCCGGGTCCCCGGCAGCGTCCCGGCTGGACGAGCCGTGGTGGCCTCTGGATTCGCCGTGGGAACCTGTCAGCTCGCCGGAACTTGCGGAGGTTGCCGGTCGTCGGAAGATGAGGACGTCTTCGTGGGTGATCAGGTGCAGGGGGGTGCCGGCGGTGCGGGCCTTGCGCACGGCCTGGAGTTGGAAGAACGACGGGCGGGCTACTAGGTGCCCGTCGCGGACCGCTGCGAGGAGGGCGACGCACCGCTCGGTGGGGATCAGGCCGGCGCGGGTGCCGGCGGCGATGACGGCGGAGGGCAGGTCGACGAGTTGTCCGTTCTTGCGCCACGGTCGGGCGGTGACCACCACGGTGCCGCCCGGGCGTAGCAGTGTCGCGCAGCCGGTGAGGATCTGTTCGAAGCCGTCGGTGAGGCCGGTGAGGTCGCGGTAGGCGAGGTTTCCTTTGTCGGTGCCGTCGTTGTAGGCGTTGTCGAACTTCGCCACCCCGTCCGCGCCGGGCCGGACGAGGCCGTGCACGGTCGGCCCGTACGGCGGTGAGGTGACCACGAGGGTGACCTGCCCGGTGAGGGCGGCGGGCAGCAGGGACCGCAGCCGGGTGGCGTCGCCGCGGATCACCGAGGCGCGGCCGGTAGCGCCATGGTCGTGGGCGTGGGTGATGTTCGCGTCGGCGATGTCGGACCAGCGGGACTCGTACTCCACGCCGATGGCGTCGCGGCCGGCGTGGACGGCCTCGACGAGGGTGGTGCCGATGCCGCACATCGGGTCCAGGACCAGGTCGCCGGGTTGGGTGTAGGCGTGCACGGCGTGCGCGGCGATGGCCGGGAGCATCCGGGCGGGGTGCTTGACCGACTCCGGCACGTACCGGCCGCGGCGCTGCACCGGTCCCGTCCGCTGAGCGGTCGCCCACACCGACAGCACGTCTGGGCTCGGCTCGCCGCGGTGTGAGCTGAGGTCGGTGTCTTCGGCTGCGGTGGTGGCTGGCTGGTGCGGGTCGGTGGGGAACGGCGGGTGCTCAGCCACGGCGGCCGCCCTGCCGGCGAGAGCCGCGGTGCGTGTCCGGCGCCTGGTGCTGGCTGAACACGAGCAGGTCGGCGTGTACCCGCAGGTGTGCTACCGACCACTGCTGCTCGCCGGTCTGCTGGGCGAGGGTGAGCAGTTCCTCGTCGGTGACGTGGTAGACGAACGCGTCGCCGTCGGTGTCGGCGGCGACGGCGACGATGTGCTGCAGGTAGCCCAGGCCGGCAGCTGCGGCGGCGGTGGCCACCGGGGTGAAGTTCTCGGGCCCGACCATGCTGGCCGGCACGGTGACGACGAGGACGAGGCAGCCGCCGGGGCGCAGCAGGCGCGCGCACGCGGTCAGCAGCCACGCCAGCCGAATCCGGTTGGTGCAGTCGGCGCGGTCCAGGGGCCAGCAGGCCACAACCAGGCTGGTGGCCTCCTGCAGCGACGTGCCGTCGGACGGCGGGTTGGCCTGCTCCCCCGTGGGGGGCAGGTCGGGGTCGGTGAGGTCGTCGCCGAACCAGGCGCGCAGGTCCGGCAGGTCGCTGTCGTCCGACACCTCGCCAGGGGTGGGATGGGCCGGCGGGGTGGCCGGACCGATGATGAGGCTGGACGCGTCGGTGAACCAGCCCGGGTGGTGCCGGCGCCGACCGGCGGCGCAGACGGCGGTCAGGGCGTGGCGGCCGGTCAGGTCGACGACGGCGTCGCCGGGGCGGCTATAGGCGGCCACGAGCCGGTAGGCCAGTCGGGCGCCGATCCCGCGGCCGGCGTCGGCGTCGGCGCGGGCGGTGCGCCACACCGTGACCGGAACCGGCGGGTCACCGGCCACGAGGTCAATCAGGGTCGGGTCGGCGCCGATGGGGTCGACGGGGTGGGCAGGGTCGTGGTGGTGCTGCGGCGGGTGCTCGCTCATGTGGTGTCGGCTCCGCGCCGCGCGGTCGGTGCGCTGACATCCCCAAACCGGCGTTTGTGTGCTCTGGCGAACGCCCCCGGTTCTCACACCGGCACACAGGGACTCACAGCCGCTCACAGCCGGTCTGCCTTGGCGCCGGTCTACCTGCTGACGATGCCGGTAGAGCAGCGGGCGACGGCGACGACACCTGGTCGAGGTTGCATGTCGTCAGGGCTCGAATATCCCGGCTGGTCTGCGCTGTCAGACACGCGGCGTCATTGACACGCACAGCTCGTTGGTGACGAACGCCGATGGTGCGGCGTCGGGTGGGCCTTGCGTGAGAGCCGTCGCCGTGCCATCGCTGCTCATGTCAGCCTGCCGTTGACGTGACATTCGATCCCGCGCGCGGGCAGCGGTGACATCACCGTCGGCGCCGGATGTCCGGGCGACACTGCCGACCCGCGTCAGACTCGGCGCCGGTGACATCGTGCCGACGGGCGATGTCACCGGCGCTGAGGGGCTCGGTGCGAGTGGCCGTGAGTGGCCTGTGAGTGTCATGTCCAGGCGGTGTCCTCGTCGGAGCGCGCCCGGGTGACGGGCGCCAGCAAGCCTCGGCGACCGGCGAGATGACCGTTCGGCCTGTGTCAAAGTCCAGTTCAAGTGCATCGACGCAAGCGGACAACATCAATGTAGGCCATTGTCAGAGATCGACTGGCAGAAGCGGTGTCACGACCGGCGGCGTCGTGTCGCAGAGGTTCCGGCCTGCGCTGTGAGGGGTCTGTGTGCCCGCCGTGGCGCAATCGGTGCCGACGCGCGGCCACGGCAGGGCGGCGATGTCCTTCGACAAGTCTTCTCTGACATGGGAGTAGTGACATGAACGTGTCCGCCACGGACTGGCCGACCTCGCCGCTGGACGCCGCCGACGCCGCCTTCGCGGCGTTGACCTGCCAGCCGGCGCCTCTGACGCTCGACCTTGACAGCTGCCTCCCCGACGACGGTGCACTGTCGGGTGTCATGGCACTGCCGGCGCTGCGCGACTGGCTCCTGCGGCATCCCCGGGCCTACCCGGTGCGGGACGGCGTGTGGCGGGAACTGGTCCGCCGTGCGCGCCTGGACGGGCCGGCGTGGGTGATCGCAGCGGTCGGGATGGCCATGCCCGCGCTACGCCGCTACGCGGGGCAGTTGTGCGCCGGCTACCCCGGTGACCCGGACGACATCGACGGCGAGGTCCTCGCCGGCTTCCTGACCGCCCTACGCGACCGGGTCGACCTGACCAAGGACGCCCCGTACGCGGCGCTGTGCCGGGCGGCGTGGCGCGCCGGGCACCAACTGCGCCTGCAGGCCAGCGAGTACACCACCATCGCCGACGTCGAGCACCTCACCGGCCCCCGCACCCCGAAGGTGCCCTACGGGCATCCCGACGTGCTCGTGTGCCGTGCCGTCGGCTTGGGCATCCTCGACGCCGAGGACGAGCAGCCCTACATCGACGTGCGGCTCGGACAGCGAGCGATCGAGCCGATCGCCGCCGGACTCGGTGTCACCGTCGACGCCCTGCGGATGCGCCTGGGCCGCATCGACATCCGCATCGCCGACGCTCTCGCCGCCGGCCTGCTCACCGGCATCGCATCCCCGCAAGCCACCGAAGCCCTCGCGGCCAAGGCCGGGCACCGGGCGGCCACCCGCGCCGGCCGGGCCACCGCCCGCCCACACGCCACGCACACGGCCTCCCCGGCGGCGGCAGCCGCCTGACCCACGCACCGAAACCCCTCATCGACAACCAGACGATCGGCACCACCCCCGCGGCGCCTTCACCGCCATCGTCCAGGTGAGGGCATCGCCTCGTGTTTCCGGCCGTCTGCGCCCGTATCGGGAGGACGCTGCCGGTCGCAGACCGAAGCGGATGTGAAGAGCCCGTGGGAGAAGCCGACGGGGTGCGGCGCTGTCCAGACCGGTGAGTGCTCCGGCGGCTCATCCGCACTTGTCGGCGTACGAGTCAACGTGCCCAGCCAGGTACAGCTGAACATGCACAGCGTCGTGTAGACGGACGCTGAGATGAGAGCCGGCAGTTCGCACCTCCAACCGCTCCCGAGCCGACCAGCGGCGCCTCAGCGAGACCCATGGGTAGTGTCGGTGGCCGTGGTGACGTTCCGTGACCAGCGATGCGCGATCGGCATGGCGGCGCATCCGCTTCTGCCGAGATCAGTGCGTTCGTCAGGTCACCCGACCCGCCAACCGGCCGGGTCGACACCGCCGGGCACCACCGCCGGGTCGTAGGGCTGCCGGGTGAAGACGAAGGTGCCGAGATCAAGGTGGCTCACCGCGCCCGCGGCGTCGCGTTCCACCCGCAGCCGCTCGCCGGCGAAGTAGCCGTTGGTCCCCTCCCACCCGCCGTCGCCCATGGGGCGCAGCCGGGTGCCGCGCCCGCCCCCGGACAACGGGATCAACTCCACGAAGCCATCGGCCAGCGGGCGCAGCACGTAGGGGGCCGGCCCCCAGTACCACGGGCCGGCGAGATCCAGTAGCTGCGGGTCGACTGAGGGCAGCGGGCGCCACGGCGCCGGGATCCGCGGCTCCCGCTCGGCGACCGTCTGCAGCAGGTCAGCGGCGAGAGCGCCGGCGGCGAGGCCGGCGGTCACGTTACCCATCACGACGGCGCCCAGAGCGTCATCGGGGCTGACCCACACGGTGGCGACAAAGCCCGGCATCGAGCCGGTGTGGCCGGCCAACAGTCGGCTATCCCGGCGCAGCAGTTGCATGCCGAGCCCGTATCCGCTGTCGCAGCCCGTCGCTTCCGGTGGACTCGTCGGGGCGCGCATCTCCGCGACGGTGTCCGGGTGCAGCACTCGCTCATCGCCGTCAATGAGGAAGGCGGCGAACCTGGCCAGGTCCGTCGCGGTCGACCACAGCTGCCCAGCCGGCGCCATCCGGCCGGTGTCCACGGCGGGCTCCGGCAGCAGCACGTCGGCCCAGGGATGGACCGCCCAGCCCGTGGCGTGCGGCGCGACCGGCAGCAGGGTGGTACGGGTCATCGCGAGCGGCTCCAGCACCTCGCGCCGCAGCACCTCGCCCCACGCCTGTCCGCGAACCCGCTGCACCAGCGCGCCGAGCAGCGCGTAGCCGGGGTTGGAGTAGTGGTGGCGCTGTCCGGCCGGATGCACCCGCGGATCGCTGCCGAGCACGTCGGCCAGGTCGGGTCGCAGCGCGCCCGGGGTTCGTTCCCACCACGGACCGGGCGCCTCAGCGACCAGTCCGGCGGTGTGCGCCAGCAGGGCACCGACCGTGGCCTGACCCGCCACCGTGCCGGGCAGGTGCTCGGCCAGCGGGTCGGTAAGGGCGAGTCGCCCCTCGTCGCGCAGGCGCAGCACCAGCACCGCCACGAACGTCTTGGTGATCGAGCCGATCCGGTACTGGATGTTGCCGTCCGGCACGCTACCGTCCACGCTTCCCCACCCGTCCACCCACGCAGGACGGCCATCGCGCACCACGGCGGCGACGACAGAAGGCGCCCGCCCCTGTACCTGACCAGTGGCCAGCCGGTGGACCAGCGCACGACGGGTATCGGGCAGCAGGTCCGTCTGGATCGGCGACATGCGGGCAAACCTACCGGGTGGCCGCACGGCCCGTAGCGGTCCCAGGCGTCCGGATCTGCCGCCGACCGTGCGTCACGTTGAGTGACGGGCGTGGCGGCGCTCGACGCGCGGTTCTGCCGAGATGAGTGCGCCTGGCCACCAGCCGCCTGACCGCGCCGATTGGCCGGCGAGCAAGATGTGCTTTGTGCGCCACGAGCGTCAGGTCTTCTACAACCCGCCGCCGGCGACGCCAGCCGGCGTGGGCGCGGCGCTCCATCGCGGCGACCTTCTCCGCGCCCTGGGTGCCGTGGTCGGCTCCCCACTGTACGGCGACGAAGATTGGCAGGGCGAGGTTCCTGGCGCAGATCGGAAGGTCGCCGGTGAGGTCCGTCATCACCGTACGGATCATCGCCCTGATCGGAGCGGCACCCACGAGAGTCAACGCCTCGATGAAGTCCGGTGCCGTGTCGCTCATCCGGTTTCCCGGGCGCAACAGGGCCCGCTGGGTTCGGCGCAGAGATCGATGGCAAGTCCGGTGTGGCTTCACACGAGCCGTTTCATCCCCGCCGATGCCGCCCTCCGGTGTGAGACGTGGGGCAGGCGTCGGGCGCTGAGGATCGGCTGATCCCCAGCGCCCTGCCCGAAAGCTGTTCGGCGATCCGGGACGGCTACTCGCAGCCCAGGGCCTCTTGGTACTGGGCCGGCGGCTTTCCGGCGGCCACCTTGTCGGCGGTCTCCCAGAACGCCTCCGGCCAGTCACCCTCGTCGTTCATCTGGTGCAGCACGGTCCACTTGTGGCTGCTGCGCAACGCGTCAGCGGCCCGTCGGAGGGCGGCGTCGTCGCCGGCCTTCTTCGCGCGCAGCCATTCGGCGATCCACCCGCAGCCGACCCGGCTGGTCACCTTGGCGCCGAACTGGTAGGCGTCGTTGGTGCCGAGGTCGCCCAGCGTGGTGGTGTCGAAGCCGGGAGGGAGCGGCACGTCGGCGAGCACCTTGGCCGCCTGCTCGTCCACCCGCTCCGGCGTGACGATCTCCGTCGGCAGCGCCGCCAGCCACGTACGAGCGTCGACGCGCACCACGTCGGCGAGAACCCGATCGAACTCGCTCCGCGTCCAGGTGCCCCCGGTACGCAGTTCGACGAAGGAACCGTCGCGGGGCCGGAGCATGACCGCGAAGTCGCTGGCGCTGTACCGGAACAGGTCCGCCGACCAGCCGTCGACCTTCACCGGCTCCGGCTTGCTGACGTGGAGCCGATCCTCGTGGTAGCCGTCGTACTGGCCGGCCGGGTACCAGTTCATCTCCACCTGCCGTTCGCCGTCGCTGAACGCGATGGTGCCCGTCTTCTCGGCGAAACCGTAGACCGTGGTCGCCTTCCAGCCGGGCTGGTCGATCAGCAGCCGCGGGTTCTCCTCGGCCGCCTTGAGCACCATCGCCGAATACGCGGCCGGGTCCGTCGCTTCGGAGGTGGTCGCCGGGGTCGTCGGGTGCCCGTCCGGCTGGTCCAACTTCATGATCGAGACGGTCAGGACACCGGCGAGAAGGGTGGCCGCGACGCTTGCGCCGGCGAGGCCGCTCATCACGCCGCGGCGCGCCCGGAAGCGCTTGCCCGGCGGTTCGGCGACGGGGTCGAGGGTCGGCACGGACATGATTTCCTCCACGAGGTTCTGCGCGGCCCCGTCGAGGTGCCTGAGGACACCGGGTCGGTACGGGTCGGCGTCTCGGACCATCCGGTCGAGGTGCTCGTCGGTCATCTGCCCTCCTCTGAGGTGCGTACGGCCATGACGTCGAGTACATGTCCGGGCGGGCCGAGGTCGTCACCGACGAGTTCTCGCAACCGGGCGCGGGCACGCGACAGCCGGGTACGGACCGCAGCCGGGTTCACGTGAAGGACCGCAGCGGCCTCGCGCGGCTCCAGGCCCTCCCAGAAGGTCAGCATCAACACCTCCCGATCCAACTCACCCAGCCGGGCCAGCGCGGCTTGGACCGTGAGCCGGTCGGGCACCTCGCTGCCCGGGTCGACGGCGACGGCGACCTTGAGCCGTTGCCGCAACCGTTCACCCAGCCGTTCCCGGCGGACTCCGCCGCGGTGGTGGTTGGCCAGCACCCGCCGGGCCACGCCGTACAGCCACAGCCGGGCCTCGGCCTCCGGCGGCATGTCACGGCTGCGCCGCCAAGCGACGAGGAAGGTCTCGGCGACCACGTCGGCCGCGTCCTCGGGCTGCCCGACGCGCCGCATGGCGTACGCCAGCAGCGGCTCGAAGTTGACCGCGTAGACGCGTCGGAAGCGGTCCTCGTGCTCAGCCCCGGAACTCACGTCTACTCCATGTCCGGCCGAGCACCAATCGTGACAAGCCCGATCCAGAATTCGCGGAGCTCGTCGGGCCGGCCTCGACCACCAGCGTCTTGGCCGCAACCCGAGCTCGGCCGACTGCTGGCATCCACTGGTCCAGGCGACCCGGGCCCGCGGTGCCGGTGACGATCCTGACCACCGTGACGCGGCCCGAGGATGTCACGAGCGACGCGAACAGTACGCCTGACGCCACCGCCTGTCCTGCTTCACCGCCGGCCGTCCATCGGGCCGAGGTCAGATTGCGCACCTCTGATGCCGCCGCGCGTCAGGCGCACGGATCTGCCGCTGATCGGGCTCGACGCAGCAGCCGAAGGGTCATTCCTCGGTGGTCGCCGGGGCGTCTGGGTCCCGGTCTTCGCATCGAACGCCCGCTCTCGTGATGTCTCCGGTGTGCACGAGTTCCCGGATCGCCGCAGTCATTGCCGATACGCCTGGCACCGGCACGATCAGCTGGTCGACGGCCCAGAAGTAGCTGCCGTTCGCCTCCTCGCCGGTCTCCTTCCACCGTGCCAGCAAGCGGCCGACCTCGTCAACGGTGAAGATCGTCAACGCCCACGTGGAGCCGTCCGGAAGGTCGACAAACGCGTCGACGTTGGCCACCGTACTCACGGCGCCCGGGTCCGGCCCGAGGAGGAACCGCGCCACGAACGTCGGCTCGGTGATAGTGGTGTAGGGATCACTGGCGTCCACGAGCACCAATCATGATGTACGGCCTGCCAGCATCCTCATCTGGCACCCCTCTGTGTCAAGAGGCGGCGAGGAGTGGTGTTCTAGGCTGGGGCTTGGCGGGTCCGGGAAGTAGCTGGACGACGGCCATGATGTGCAGGCCCGGTTGATGCGCCGGTTCCCGGCCCTGGAAAGGCGGTGGCGTTGCTGGTCACCGGAGGACGCGTCCAGGGGTGCGGTGCCGTTCCAGGAGGCGAAGTGCCCGCGGCTGGCGAAGCGGCTGATGTCCGCGACGTCTCCGATCAGCCGGGCGGCGCCGGAGGGGCCGATGCCGTTGAGGTCCTGCAGGCTGCTGCCGGTGGTTTCGACGAGCTCGGTCAGTTCCTTGTTCGCGGCCTTGATCTTCTTGTCGACCTGGACCAGTTCGGTGATCAGCTCGGACGCGAGCCGGCGGCGGGTGCGCCCGACCAGATCACGCGGCCGGATCGTGTTGAGCAGGGTCCGGGCCTGCGGAGCGGACAGGAACTTCTTCGCCCCGCCGGGCAGCAGTTCCAGCAGAAGCTTGTAGATGCGGTTGAGCAGGTCGGTGCGGGCGTGGCCGAGACCGTCGCGGTGGTCGACCAGCAGCCTCAACGCAACCGTCACATCGTCGACGGTGACCTGCCGCAGACCCTTCGCCCGCAGGGCTGCGACGGCGACGCTGTGGGCGTCGACCGGGTCGGTTTTGCGGCCCTGACCGGTGTCGAACACGCGGGCCCGTGCGGACAGTTTCGCCGGGACGTCCACCACGGTTTCGCCGTCGGCGACGAGGCGTTGAGCGATGTGCCGGCCGATGCCGTTGCAGCCCTCCACCGCCCAGACACGGTCTTTGTGCTGCCGACCGAGTTCCAGCATCGTCCGGTATCCGTCGCGGTCGGTGGTGAACCGGCCCTGCGCGAGAACCTTCTCGCGGTCGTTGATGATCTCGATGGTCGCGGACCGCTTGTGCGGATCCATACCGATGATGACCTGTCCCACGCTCGTTCTCCTCGATCAGACCGGGGCTGAATCCGGCGAGGAGGGCAGCGCTACTTCGAGCTGGGCAGACCCCTGACTTGTCTACTGGAGTCAGACGCGAGGGTCTGCAGCCCGTAGCGTCAGGGCGCCGGTTGGCATTGGCTCGCAGACCCCTTGCCGCCCTCGGGTTGGCTCATCAAGAGCGTGCCACCGCTGGCCGGCGCCCGGCCGTGGTGTGGCTCAACAGAGGCGTGCACAAGGTTCCGCAAGTCAGGCTGCCCACCACGGCGCATTCCCATCTGCCGGGCGAAGGGATCCCTGACCGTCGTGATCACAATCGGAATCGACCCCCACAAGTCCTCCCTGACCGCCGTCGCGTTGGACCCCACCGGCCAGCACCTGGGCACCAGACGCGTCACCGTCAACGCTGGGGCATACAAGACGTTGACCGCCTGGGCGGCTCGGTGGCCACAGCGACGCTTCGCCGTCGAGGGGGCGGCAGGCCTGGGCCGCGGCATAGCCCAGCTCCTGGCCGCCGCCGGCGAAGACGTTGTGGACGTGCCAGCCACCCTCGCCGCCCGCGCCCGACTGCTGGACACCGGCGGCGCCCGCAAGAGCGACTCCGCCGACGCGGCCAGCGTCGCGCACGCCGCCATGCGCCACAAGCGGCTGCGCACCGTCGTGGCCGAAGACCACAGCACCCGGCTGCGCCTGCTCTCCGAGCGCCGTGACGACCTGGCCAGCGAACGGGTACGCGTCCTCAACCGACTGCACGTGCTGCTGCGTGACCTGATCCCCGGCGGCGCCGCGCTGGACCTCACCGCCGAGAAGGCCGCCACACTCCTCCGCGGCGTGCGCCCGATCGGCGCCACTGACACCTGCCGACGCGACCTTGCCCGCGACCTCCTAGCCGACCTGCGCCGCCTGGATCGGCAGCTGCACACCAACCAGGCCCAGACCCGCCAAACCCTCGCCGAGACCCACTCCACCATCACCAACGTCCACGGGGTCGCGCACATCCTTGCCGGGAAGATCCTCGGCCACGTCGGTGACATCACGCGCTTCCCGACCGCTGATCACTTCGCCAGCTACACCGGCACCGCACCCCTGGAGGCATCCAGCGGCGAACGCCGCCGGCACCGGCTCAACCCCACCGGCAACCGCCAACTCAACACCGCCATCCACACCATCGCGGTGTGCCAGGCCCGCGACCCCGGCCCCGGCCGCGTCTACTACCTCCGCAAGATCAGCGAGGGCAAGACACCAGCCGAGGCCCGACGAGCACTCAAACGACGCCTCACCAACGTCCTCTACCGACAACTCCTCAAAGATCAACAAAAGCAACCCTCCGCCACCCCTTGACACACAGAGGCGCTCTTGAGCCTCTCCGCGCCACGGTGACCGGCAGGACGCATGCCAGATGAGAGCCACACCAAACCGCGGTGGGCAGCCGCCGAAAGAGCGACCCCGCCGGTCACCTCGACCAAGCCTGGCCGGGCTGCGGTCGTACCACCAGTAGATAAGTAGCCGCCGTCCGTGCGTGCTGGCCGATCGAGGCAATCACGCTCGGTAGCTGGCCTCCGAGTCGAGCCGGCATCCTGATCTGCCGATGTGAGCGTGCGTCGAGCGACTGGCGTCGACCTGCTACGCGATGCTGGCCGTGCTCGGCGATCAGGTGCTGTAGAGCCCGTCCCACGGTTCTGTGAACCCGAGGCGGTCTGGGTACAACTCGACCCAGTCGCCTCGCTCAGCGTCAGACTCGTCAATCAAGCCGAACGTGACACCGTCATGGACCACGCGAAACAGCTGGATGGCGATGTCGCCGTACTGCCGTTCAGCTAGCTGATCGAGCAGGCCACCCAAGCGCGCCTCGGCCTGGTCACCAAGCTCACCTCGTAGATACGGGGCGGTGGCCACCAGCGAAATGTCAGACCGGCGGTGGCGGCCGTCGACGTCGAACAGGTGCAGGTAGGCGTACCAGCGTATCCGTTCCCGGTCCGGATCCGGCTCATGGTCATCATCGCGATGCGCGCCGTGTATCCCCGCGTAGAACTGGCCCTCGGCGTATCGCCCTACCCTGTCGGTGTGGTACCCCGGTTCGCGCACTATCGGAACCAGAGCAGGTAGCGACATGCCGGCGACGATACCCTCCGACAACTGCACTCACCGGCTCGCAGACCGCGCGCGGTCGGCGCCGCACTTGTCAACCGGAAGTGACCCACCGGCGTCCGTATCCGGGTGTGGCTGCGGCGCTCGGGTGATCAGTCTGCACGGTCCAGCGTGACGGCGCTGTGCAAGGGGATGCTCGCCCACAGTGCTTGCAGTGTGGGGTAGTGCTGCACTTCCCACTCCGCTTCACCGATCGCATGGTCACGTTCGGGGCCGGGTGGACCGAAGTCGAACCCGGTGTTCTGCACGTTGAGCCGGTCGAGATCGGCGAGCGCGGGTGCGTCCGGGAATACCAGATCCAGGCTCACCTGCCAGTATTCCGGCTGGTACCAGTCGGTCTCGGTCCAGGTCTCCCGCACGTCGACGGCGAACTGTCGGGTGAAGCTCAGGCTGGGGAGCTGGTCGTGCCAGCTGTACCGCCCCCATTGAACAATGAAGCCGTCGGCGTCGCTGTCCAGACCTGGCTCCAGGCCGTCGACCGGCTGGGCAAGAAACTCGCGGAACGCCTTCCACGCCGCCTCGACGTTGTCCACCCGGTCCGGAGTTAGGCCGTGTCGGCGTAGCAGCCCGACCAGTTCTTCCGGCGAATCACGCCACGCGATACCCACGGTTCAGCCTCCCCACTCGGAACCCAACCGTCCGCTTGATCAGGTCGACATGCACAGGCGCACAGCACGAAGCGTCATCCTCCCGCCGAGGGCCGGAACGGGTCCAGCCGGGGTGCTGCGGTGTTGCGGGGCTGACCGGATATGAGGAGCTCGCCGCGATGAGCGGCCGCCGTGGCCTCTCGCGCGCCGCTCAGACGTTTCCGGATCTAGCCGCGATCCGCGCGGCCACTTGGGCGCAAGATAAGTACCACTCAGTAATCACGATCTCGGCCTGGCTCGGACAGTGTTCGTCGCAAAAGCCGATGGCCGGATCGATCGCACAGGTGCTGGACCGCCGTAGTCAATCGTTGAACGTCGCTTCAGACCTGTGCACGTTCGGCCGTGCCCGGCTGGGCACGGTGAGCCGTACGCCGACAGCGCTCACAGAGAGGGCTGGCAGCACGGTGAGTGGTGCGCGCCGCTGCAGGGCGGTGAGACAGCGCCGCGCGGTCGTCAGGCTCTCGACCTCGGCACGGCCATACCGCCTTTGACCTGCCCTGTGAGCGCCGCAGCCCCCGACTGTCGGGGCGGGTGAGCCGCTGTGAGAAGCGAGGGCGTTCGCCAGAGCACACAAACGCCGGTTTGGGGGTGCGGGACTTCTCGCAGCGCCCACGGCGCCACGCGGGGTCCCGCCCGCCGCCGGGCCCGCACAACGTCGGGCCGCCCTCGAGCCGGACGCCTCGGGTGCCGCGCAGTGTTTGGTGCGCTGACACCTCATCGAACACACCGCTACCCGACAAGGGAGGACGAGCTCCTCCCGGGGACAGCCGGTTCGTGGGTTCCCGTCTGCGTGCCCGGCGGCGGTCCCTCTTGACCGCCCACTAGCGCCCCGCCGCATCCCACATCGGCGGGGCCGGAGGTGACCCCGCCCATGTTCCGCATCCCGGCACGCCTGCGTGCCCTCACCCACTCCCCGGCCGCCCGCCGCGTCGGCCGTGTCGCCGCCGTGGCCGCGCAGGCCGCCGTGTTCCTGTCCGTTCCCGCTACCGCCTACGCCGACCCTGGCGTGCCGGTGCTGGCGGTGAACTCGCTGCCGGTGGTGATCGCCAACCTTCAGGCGTGGCTGATGGGCATCCTCGCCGCCCTGGCCACCCTGTTCCTCGTCCTGGCCGGTGTGTACTGGGCGACCGCCGGCGGTGACCCGGCGCAGGTCGACAAGGCCAAGGGGGCGCTGAAGAACGCCCTGGTCGGCTACGGCCTGGCGGTGCTGGCGCCGATCCTGCTGCAGGTCGTCCAGGGAATCGTCGGGGGTTGACTCATGGGCTTCCTGCTAAACCAGATCCTGGACTGGCTGTCGGCGGCGATCCTGGCGACCCTGGACGCACTGTTCGCGGTGATCAGCAGCGTCCTGCTGGTCACCCCGAACGTCACCAGCCTGCCGCAGGTGCAAGCACTGACCGGCCGCTCCGTATTCGTCGTCGACACCGTCTTCGTCCTGGCGTTCATCGCCGCCGGCGCGCTCACCATGACCGCCGGCGGCGGCGAGGAATCCCGCTACAGGGTCAAGGACCTCCTCCCCCGGCTGATCGTGGGGTTCGTCGCCGCCCACTTCTCGCAGTTGTGGTGCGGCATGCTCATCGACCTCGCCAACGGCCTCACCGCCGCGCTCACCACCCCGGAAGGGGGCAGCGACGGAGCGCTGCGGGCGATCAAGACCCATCTCACCGCCGGGCGGGACAAGACGGCGGCGCTGCTGTTCGTCGTCTGCGTGGCGATCATCGCTGTCCTGCTGGCCGGCACCGCGTTCAGCGTGATCGTCCGCTTCGCCGTCGTGCTCGTTCTCACCGCCGCCGCTCCCCTCGCTCTGGCCTGTCACGCGCTGCCGCAGACCGACCCGGTCGCGCGGCTGTGGTGGAAGTCGTACGCCGGGGTCCTCGCCGTGCCGGTGGTGCAGGGCTTCACCCTCTACGCGGGCCAGTGGATGCTCACCGACCCGGACCATCTAATGCCCGTGCTCGGCCTGCCGGTGGATCCGGGCGGGGTGATCAACCTGTTCGTGGTGATGGTCATGCTGTGGACCACGCTGCGGGTGCCCACCCTGATGCGCCGCTACGTGGCCACGGGCGACAGCGGCCGCGGGGCGAACATGCTCGGCGCGGCCGTGCGGGTGATCGTCGTGCAGCAGGTGACTCGCTCCGTTCCCGGCCTCGGCAAGGCGCTGAGGGCGGTGGGCCGATGACCGGTCGAGAACTCCCGAAGACCAGCATTGAGGCGGGGCGGGCGCGGATGCCCGCCGACGTCGACGCCCCCGACAAGGTCCTCTACGGGCTGACGTTCCGGCAGCTGGCGATCCTCGCCGTCGCGGCCCTCGTGTTCTACGGCGCCTGGCGCGTCCTGCACCAGGTGGTGCCCGCACCGGTGCTCGTCGGCGCTGCCGTCGTGATCGGTGGGCTGGTGTTCGGTGTCGCCGTGGGCCGCCGCGACGGTCTCTCGCTGGATGCGTGGCTGTTGGCCGCCGTCCGCCATTCACGGGCGCCGCGGGCGCTGTCGACGACCGACACGACATCGAAGACCCCGGACTGGGTGCAGGCGCCCAAGAACAGGGTGATCCTGCCGGCGCCGCTGAAGCTGCCCGCCGACGCCATCGACGACGGCGGGGAGATCCGCCTCGGCGGGGCGCGGGCGGCGATGGTCGCCGCCACCACCGTCAACCTCGCCCTGCGCACGCCGGACGAGCAGGCCGCCCTGGTCGACACGTTCGGCCGCTGGCTCAACAGCCTGTCCACGCCGACGCAGATCGTGGTGTCCGCGCAACCGGTCGACCTGCACTCCGCCGCCCGCACCCTTGCGCAGGCAGCGGGCGCGCTGCCGCACCCGGCTCTGGCCGACGCGGCGGCCGACCACGCCCGGTTCCTCAACGACCTCACCCAGCGGCGGGATCCGCTGCGCCGGCAGGTCCTCGTCGTCACCCGCACCAACGTCGGGGAGCGGGGCGAGCACGCCGCCCGGCGCCGCGCCGACGACACCGCCCGGGCCCTGTCCGGCCTCGGTGTCACCACCCGGGCGTTGGACGGCGCGGCCGTCACCGCCGCGATCGCCGCCGCCGCCGACCCCTACCGGCCCGCCCGCCCCGGCGGCCTCGCCGCCCCCGACGCCGTCATCACCTCACCCGCACCCCACCAGCGCCAAGCACCCGCAAGGAGCAGACACACATGAAGGTTCTCAACCGATCCCACCCCGCGGACCGCGGCCGGCAGCCACACCGGCTGGCGGCCGCGGTCGCGCCCGCCTCCGTGGAGGTGACCCCGCGGATGCTTCGCGTCGGCGACGGCTACGCCGCGACCCTCGTGGTCACCGGCTACCCGGCCGAGGTCGGCCCCGCCTGGCTCGAACCCCTGCTGTCCTGGCCCGGCCGCCTCGACCTGGCCCTGCACATCGAGCCGCTGCCCGCGCCGGTCGCCGCGGCGCGCCTGCGCACGCAGCGGGCCCGCTTCGAGTCCTCACGGCGAGCCGACGCCGAGCGGGGCAAGCTGCCCGACCCGTCCGTCGAAGCGGCAGCCGACGACGCGGCGGACCTCGCCGAGCGTCTCGCCCGCGGCGCGGCCAAGCTCTTCCGGGTCGGCCTCTACCTCACCGTGCATGCCCGCAGCGAAGACGAGCTCCTCGACGCCTGCGCCCAGGTGAAAGCCGCCGCCGCGTCGACGCTGATCGAGGTGCAGCCGGCCACCTGGCGGCACCTCGCCGGCTGGACCACCACCCTGCCCCTCGCGTCGGACTCGCTGCAGGTGCGCCGCACCATGGACACCCAGGCCCTCGCGGCCGCGTTCCCCCTGGCCAGCGCCGACCTGCCCGCGCCGCTGCCCGGCGACCCGCCCGCCGAGGGTGGGGTGCTGTACGGGGTGAACCCGGACTCCGGGGGGATCGTGTGGTGGGACCGGTGGGTCCAGGAGAACCACAACTCGGTCGTGCTGGCCCGCTCCGGCGCCGGCAAGTCCTATTTCGTGAAGCTGGAGATCCTGCGCAACCTCTACCAGCGGGTGCAGGTCGCGGTCATCGACCCCGAAGACGAATACCTCCGCCTCGCCGATGCGGTCGGCGGGGCCGTGGTCCGCCTGGGTGTGGCCGGGGTGAAGGTCAATCCCTTCGACCTGCCAACCGGCGATACCCGCCCCGACGTCCTCACCCGCCGCGGACTGTTTTTGCACACGCTCATCGCGGTGCTGCTCGGCCAGCAGCCGCCACCAGCGGAGCGGGCCGCCCTGGACCGGGCGATCCTGGCCGTCTACCGGCAGGCGGGCATCACCGCCGACCCGGCCACCCACCACCGGCCCGCCCCGCTCCTGCGCGACCTGGACGCAATCCTGCGGGCCGACGACGACCGGGCCGCGGGCCAGCTCGCCGCCCGCCTCGCCCCCTGGGTGCAGGGCTCGTTCTCCGACCTGTTCGACGGACCCACCACCACCCGGCCGGACGGGCACCTCGTGGTGTGGTCGCTGCGGCACCTGCCCGACGAGTTGCGCACCGTCGGCACCGTCCTCGCGTTGGACGCGATCTGGCGGGCCGTCGACACCCCCGGCCGGCTGGCCACAAGGCGGCTGGTCGTGGTCGACGAGGCGTGGCTGCTGATGCGCGACGGCGAGGGCGCCCGGTTCCTGTTCCGCATGTCCAAGGCCGCCCGCAAACGCCACGCTGGGCTGACCGTCATCACCCAGGACGTCGCCGACGTCCTCAGCACCGACCTCGGCCAGGCCGTCGTCGCCAACGCCGCCACCCAGATCCTGCTCAAACAGGCCCCACAGGCCATCGACGCCATCGGCGACGCGTTCGGCCTCACCTCCGGCGAACGACGCCTGCTCCTCGCCGCCCGCGTCGGCACCGGCCTGTTGATCTCCGGCACCAACCGGAGCAGCTTCGAGGCCATCGCCTCCGACACCGAGCACCTGCTGTGCACGACCCGTCCGGCCGACCTGGTCGACCTCGACACCGAGGAGGCAGCCGACCTATGACACCACGACACTCGATCCTCGCCGCCGCGCCGACGCCGCACCCGTCCGGGCCGAGCACCGGCTTCGTCGTGCCGGCGACCGGGCCGGGCCGGTGGGTCGTCGACGCCGCGGGGTGGGCGGTGCAGCGGCCGTGGCTGCTCGCCGTGGCCGCCGCCGCCCTGATCGCCTCCGTCGCCGCCCGCAACATCCTCGGACTGTGGCGGCACCGGCGGCACGCCGACGGCGCCCGCCTGATCACGATCGCCCCGCCGCCCGAGGTCGACCCGCACAGCGCATCCGCGCTGTGGGCCAACCTCGCCGGCACCCTCACCCCATCCCGCCCGCAGGGGCTGCTCCACGGCAGCCCCCACGTGGTCTGGCAGTACACCTGGACCGGCCGGCAGCTGCTCAGCTCCGTGTGGGTGCCCGGCACCGTCCCACCCGGCGCCGTCGAAGCCGCCGTGCGCGCCGCCTGGCCGGGCGCCGCGTGCACCACCGACGACACCACCGCAGCACCGATCCCCCTCGACACAGGAGCAGCGGTCGGTGGACATCTGCTGCCCACCGCCGCGGAATGGCTGCCCTTCCACACCGACCACGACAACGACCCGCTGCGGGCGCTGATGTCCGCCGGCTCCGGACTGCGCGCCGACGAGCACGCCTGCGTGCAGATCCTCGCCCGCCCCGCCACAGCACGCCGGGCCCGGCGCGCCCGACGCGCCGCCGCCCGGCTCCGCGACGGCAAGACCCCGATCCCCACCATCAACCCGGCCACGCCGCTGCTGTGGCTCGTCGACGCATTCCTGCCCGGCCGCACCGCCCCAGCCACCCGCCAGGGCTCGACCTCAGGGCGGCGAGACCCCGGGGTGGAGCGGGACGTGCGGGCGATCCTGGACAAGACATCCCACCCGATGTGGCAGACCAGCATCCGCTACGCCGTCGCCAAGAACACCCAGCGCGCCGGCGCCAACCAGCTGGGGCGGCTACGGGGTCTCGCCAACACTGTCGCCTCATCATTCGCGGTCCATTCCGGCCGTAACCGGCTGGCCCACCGCGCCCGGATGCCCGCACCTCTCCAAGTTCTCGCCCGCCGGCGCCTGGGTGCGGGGTTCCTGACATCCACCCCGGAGTTGGCTGCCCTCGCGGCGCTGCCCCGCGACCTCGCGGTGCCCGGCCTCGACCGGGCCCGGGCGAAGGCCATGCCCACCCCCGTCGCCGTCCCGACCGGCGGGCGCGGCACGAAGGTCCTCGGCACCGCGGAGGTCGGCGGCCACGGCGTCGCCCTGTCCGTCCCAGATGCGCGCTATCACCTGCATGTGGTCGGATCCACCGGCTCCGGGAAGACCACGCTGCTGGTCAACATGGCCGTCGACGACATCAAAGCCGGCCGCGGCACCGTCGTCATCGACCCCCACGGCGACATGGTCCTCGACATCCTCGACCGACTCCCCGCCTCCGTCGCCGACCGGATCGTGCTGTTCGACCCCGACCAACCCAACCCGCCCACCCTCAACCCGCTCTCCGGCGACGACCCCGACCTCGTCGTCGACAACCTCGTGTCGATCTTCGGGAACATCTTCGCCAAAGCCTGGGGACCCCGGATGGACGACGTGATGCGGGTGGCCTGCCTGACCCTGCTCCGCCACGCCAACGTCACCCTCCAACACATCCCACCCCTGCTCAACAGCAAGCAGTTCCGGTCGGCGATGACGGTCAACCTCGACGACCCGGCCGGGCTGTCCGGGTTCTGGCAGTGGTACGACGAACTGAACCCCGCTCTGCGCTCCCAGGTCATCGGACCCGTCCTCGCCCGCCTACGCGCGTTCCTGCTGCGCGACTTCGTCAAACGCACCATGCGCTACCCGAAATCCAGCTTCGACATGGGCAAAGTCCTCGACGGCGGGGCACTGCTCGTCCGCATCCCCAAGGGACAACTCGGCGAGGACACCAGCAAACTGCTCGGATCCCTCGTCCTAGCGCAGGTGTGGCAAGCCGCCACCGCCCGCGCAAAGACCGCCCCCGAGAAGCGGCGCGACGCCACCCTGATCATCGACGAGGCGCAGAACTTCCTCACCCTGGCCAACAGCCTCGACACGATGCTCGCCGAGGCCCGCAAGTACCGGCTGTCCCTCGTGCTCAGCCATCAGGACCTCGCCCAGTTTCCCAAGGACCTCCTCGCCGCCGCATCGGCCAACGCCCGCAACAAGATCTACTTCTCCTGCGCGCCCGAGGACGCCCGCGTCCTGGCCCGGCACACCCTGCCCGAACTAGACGAGCACGACCTGACCCACCTCGACGCCTACACCGCCGCCACCCGCCTCGTCACCGACGGACGACAGACACCGGCATTCACCATGAAAACGCGCCCACCCAAGCCGGTCATCGGGGAGGCCACCGCGATCAGGCAGGTCGCCGCCACGGCGATCACACCTCAAGACGCCAGCGCCATCGACGCCCTCGTCGACCGGTACTCCCGGCCCGAGCAGGCCCACCCGGGCACCAGCACGGCCACCACCAGCGACAGAAACGGCGACACCACCAAACGGAGCAGCCGCATAACCCGCAACTCCTGACCCCGTCCCCTCGCAGCCCTGCCGGAGTGATGGCTGGTTCTGACGGTCTCAGCCGCCCGCTCCGACGGCTTGAAATCGCCCACCCTGAAGGCGGCCCGACGCCGGCCTCAATAACACTCCAGTGACAGCACTCCTTAGCTTGCTGTCCCCGTCGCCGACTTCGCGGACGCCCTCACAAGTAGCCGATGAGGACGCGCTGACCAGGCGCGGGTACGGCGTGGCTTTGCCAAGTGGGCACAATGACGCGGTGACGCAGCCGATGCCCCACACCCTGAGCACCTTGGCCGCCGACTTCCGGGCCCTCGGCCTGTCAGCCGGAGACACGGTGCTGGTGCACTCGTCGGTACGAGCGTTGGGGTTCGTCGTCGGTAAGGTACAAGCCGTCGTCCAAGCTCTGCTGGATGTGGTCGGCCCCGCCGGCACGCTGGTCGTCCCGACGCACACACCCTTTAACTCCGACCCCGCGCGCTGGCGCAACCCGCCCGTCCCCTCAGCGTGGTGGCCTCTCATTCGACAGCAGAATCCGGGTTTCGATCCGGCGCGTACTCCCAGCCGGCACATGGGTGTCCTGGCGGAGACCGTGCGGACCTGGCCAGGCGCCCTGCGCAGCGCGCAC
This sequence comes from Micromonospora sp. U56, assembly GCF_018070095.1. Lineage (NCBI taxonomy): Bacteria > Bacillati > Actinomycetota > Actinomycetes > Micromonosporales > Micromonosporaceae > Micromonospora > Micromonospora sp. U56. The sequence goes on along the minus strand of NZ_JAGPYL010000080.1, from coordinate 4,001 downwards.
CCGCACGTGTCGTTCGCCGCACTGGGCACGCGGGCGAGAGCGATAACCGGCGACCATCGACTCGAGGAAGGGCTGGGCGAGAAGTCACCGCTCGGAGCCCTCTACCGAGAGCACGGCAAGGTCTTACTGCTGGGTTGCGGGCACGAGCGCAACACGTCGCTGCATCTGGCGGAGCACCGACAGGCCCAACCACCGATGACCGATTACGGAGCCGCTGTCGGTGAACCGGACGGCAACAGCCGTTGGGTCACTTGGACGGCGCCGATGGCTGACGCCTCGAACTTCGCCGGCATCGGGGCCGCGTACGAGGCAACGGGCGCCGCCAGAGTCGGACCGGTCGGCAGCACCGTAGCGCATCTCATGCCACAGCGTGACCTGGTCGACTTCGCCACGGCGTGGTTGGACCGCCACCGGCCATAACGGGAAGGGCCGCTAGCTACTCACCCTCGATCAAAATCCGGTGCACCGATCTGCCGCCGTGCGTGCGCGCCGGCCGTTGGATCGTTCGTCACCGCCCGTAACTGGCGTTCGTAGGCGTGAGCATCCTACTTTGCCGAAATCAGTGCATCCGATTCAAGCCGGCGCCATGCCGACAGGCCGGCGAATGTCGTCACGGTTAGGCTGGTCCCGGGGCCGAGTCTCGGCCGACGGAAGGCGAGACTGCGGCGCCGAAACGGGCCGCGACCGTCGCCACGGCGGCATGCAGTTCGGGGCTTTCTTCCACGGAGAAGTCGAACGGGACGGGGGCCAGCCACTCCTGCGCGTACATCGTGGGGTTTCCGGTGCTGCCGACCAGTACGCATCGTTCGCCGTCCGGCTGGAGGCGGCCCATCGGCGGCCGGATCCAGGGCGCCACCTTCTCCCGCGGCGCGTGGAACACCACGCGGGTGGGGTACTTCCAGCCCGCGCCCAGATTTTCCTCGAGGGCGGCAACAGGATCCAGGTCGTCGGGCGGCGTGAAGCCGTGCGGGGTCTGCCGTACGGTCCGGACTCGGTCGATACGGTACGTGCGGATGGCGTCCGCGCGGTGCGAGTGGCACAGCAGGTACCAGCGCCCGTACCGCACCACGACTGCCCACGGGTCGACCTCGGCGGCCCACTCCTCGCCGCTCTCGCCTCGGTAGGTGACCATGACGCGGCGTCGGTCGGCGACGGCGGCGATCAGGGCACTTGTGGTGGCGGGGTCGGGGCGGGCCGAATGCCGGTCAGGGGTGGCCGCAGCGTACGCCCGTAGCGCCGCTGCCTGCCGTCCGACGCTTTCAGGGAGTGCCCGGATGACCTTGCTGAGCGCTGAGCCGACCAGGTCGTCGGCGTCGATGGCGTTCGGCTGCCCGTCGAGCACGGCCATGACCAGGCCGAGGGCCTGCTCCTGAGTGAAGACGACCGGCGGCAGCCGGGTGCCGCGACCCAGCCGGTAGCCCCCGTACGGCCCGCGGGCCGACTCGACCGGGATGCCGGCCTCGCGAAGGATGCCGACGTAGCGCCGCGCGGCCCGTTCCGTAACGCCCAGGAGCGAGGCGAGTTGGTCGGCAGTCGTGCCGGGACGTGCATGCAGGATCTCGAGCGCGCGCAGGGCCGGGGCGGTGGGGCTCGGACCGGTTGGCACGACGGCCAGAGTACCGGAAGCATATCGTCCGGAATTGCCTCTAGGTTGATCCGATGACTGCAGAACAGATCGTGCTCTTGGGTGGCCTGTGGCTCGACGGATCGGTGTGGACCGGCGTTGCGTCAGAGCTGGAGAAGAGGGGCCGCCACGCGGTGTCGGTGACCCTGCCGGGTCAGGGTGACGGGAACGTGTCGGCGACGCTGGCCGACCAGGTGACGGCGGTGCTTGCCGCCGTGGACGCGGGGCTTGGCAGGTCGGTGGTGGTGGGGCACTCCGCAGCCTGCACCCTGGTCTGGATGGCGGCCGACGCGCGGCCCGGGCGGGTCGCGAAGGTGGTGCTGATCGGCGGGTTCCCATCGAGCGACGGGCAGCCGTACGCGGACTTCTTCGAGATCACCGACGGCGTCATGCCGTTCCCGGGTTGGGACCCGTTCGAAGGCGCGGACGCGGCCGACCTGGACGAGCAGGCGCGGCGGGCGTTCGAGGCGGCCGCGATCCCGGTTCCAGAGGGCGTGGCCAGGGGCGTCGTACAACTGACGGATGAGCGGCGGTTCGACATACCTGTCGTGATGGTGTGCCCCGAGTTCACGCCTGCCCAGGCGCGGGAGTGGATCGCCGCGGGCGACATACCCGAGCTGGCCCGGGCCAAGCACATCGACCTGGTCGACATCGATTCCGGACACTGGCCGATGGTGACGCGGCCGACAGAGCTGGCGCGGATCCTGGCCGCGGTCTAGCCGGGGCACGGAGCACCGCACGCGCGGCGTCGTGGTCTCCTGCCAGCTCCCAGGCGTGGACTCTGCTGGAACGCAGCATCCGGATCTGCCGCAGACAGCGAAAGCGCGATCATGCCGAGATGAGTGTGTTCATGGAGTCCCCGTAGACGCAGACTGCCGTCATCGCGGTATCGTGCGGCCGACAGGTGGTTGCGAGGCGGCGTGGCGTGAACGGAACGTTCCGAATAAAGGCGGCGCAGATGGGTCTGCGCCGGTACTGGCTGGCCCTGGGCGAGCTGAACGGCGGGCGTTTCGGGGTAGTGGATGGCAACCTCGATGTCAGCTTTGCTCACGCCCGGATCGTTGATGTCGACTTTTCCGGGCTGAGGTTCTCCAGCTTTGGGGCGCATGACTCGCTGTTCGAGCGCTGCGACTTCACCCGGACCGCGTTCGACCATGTCTCATTCGGCGCTACGGGCTACGGCGGCGAGCGGTGGGACGGACTGACGTGGCCGGCGACGGTGTACCGGGAGTGCGTCTTCGCTCGCACCCACATACCTCCGCAAGCCTTCTTCGGCAACGCCCGGTTCGAGCGCTGCATCTTTGACAGGGCCCGCCTTCGCGGCTTGACCTTTACTCACGAGGCGCAGTTCATCGGGTGCACCTTCCGGGGCAAGATCCAAGACGTGAACTTCTGGGGCACGCCCCCTGAGCACACCGCGGTGCTCGGCCGAGACCGCAACGCCTTCACAGGTAACGACTTCACCGGCGGAGACCTGCTCGGTGTCGCGTTCAAGCACATCGACCTTCACGCCCAGAGACTTCCGGGCCTGCCCGACTACGCCGTCCTGGACCGGGTTGACCAGCGTGTGGCCGCCGCGCTTGCCGCCATGGCCGATTGGCCGGACGAGGAGATCAAGACCGAGGCGGCGTGGTCCTTGCGGTTCGGGGCCAACGACGCGATCGAGTACAACGATGGGCACGCCCTGGTGTCTCGAAGCTGGGTCGGCCGGCGGCTGCCACCGGACGTCCGAGATCAGATCTTCTGGATGCTCGTCAACTACAGCGACGACCAGCAGTAGAGGTCCCTATGGTTGGCCCCTGCCGACCGTGCCAGGTTCCGCAGCTGGGCATACTGATCGGCTTCGTGCTCGTCCAGCAGCTCTTCCTCGGCGTACTCCGCCAACCGTTCGTCGGACACGCCAGCCAACGCCAGGGCGACCTCCGGCCGCACCCGCGTCAGCCACGGCCCGTCAGCTTCGGCGGAGATCACGACATCGTCACCGAACTCGCTGGGATCCCGGCCAGTCAACTCCGCGACCCGACCGGCCAGCCCATCGATCCACCCCTTGCAGTCCACATACGGCCAGCCGATGCCCGCCGGCCCCGCCGAGAGACCGACACGGTCCAGCTCCACGCTCGACGCCGCGAAGTAGTCAACGAGCACGCCCACGGCAAGCCACGGTAGCGGCGGCGAACCAAAGCCGCGAGACTCGGTCCGGTGAGGCGCCCGACTGCGACGCGCACTCATGTCTGCCGCTTTCCGCGCGATCGGAACTTGTCAAGGTCGGTGGGACCAGTGGGTGTTACGCCGCTTGGGGTAGTGGTTGATCGGTTGCCGGTTCGGGTGGGTTGATCCAGACGGCGTCGGGCAGGTGCAGCGCTTTCGGTCTGGGCCG
>NZ_JAGPYL010000008.1:0-99829 GCF_018070095.1 Micromonospora sp. U56 | reverse complement strand
GGGGCGGGGCGAGGGCGGGAGAGGAGGGGAGGGGTTTTCCACAGGGAGGTTGGTTGTCCACAGGGTGGGGCGGGGAGGGGTGGGGTTGGGGGATTCTGCCCGCATGGGGGTTCAACTGTGGCGCGTGGAGTCGTTGACTCGTCAGATCACCGTCAAGCGGCTTCGGACGCGGGTCGGCAGGGAGGAACTGCGCCGGGTGCGGCGAGGCGTCTACGCCGACCAGCCGTGCGATGACGAGGACGAGCTGCGGGCGCTCATGCTGTGCCTGCCCGAGGAGGCCATGCTCGCGCGGCAGACCGCGGCGCGGCGGCACGGGTTCGGAGTGCTGCGAGAAGATCAGGTTCACGTCCAGCTTCCCGCCGCGGTGCCCAAACCGCGACTCCCGGGGCTGGTCGTGCACCACTCGGTACTTCCGGTCGAGCCCGTTCTCGTCGGTGACCTGCCGTGCGTCCCGCCGGTCCGATGTGCCGTGGACCTCGCGCGCACCGTCCGCCGGATGGACGCCCTGCCGGTGCTAGACGCTGCCGTTCGCTCCGAAACGGTGACCCGGGACGAGCTGTTGGCCGAGGTTGCGGCTCATCGGGCCCTGCGCGGTGTCCGCCAGGCCCGGGAGTTGGTGCCGCTCGCCGACGGCCGGCCGGAGTGTCGCCAGGAGAGCCAACTACGATTGTTGCTGATCGACAGCCGGCTGCCGGCGCCCGAACCTCAGCTGTGGGTGTTGGACCGGGACGGCATCCCTCGGTACCGACTGGACCTGGGCTACCGCCAGCGCCGCGTGGGCATCGAATACGACGGACTATCCCACCTGGACCGCGACCGGATGCGGTACGACCGCGGCCGCCTCAATTGGCTCGACGCCAACGGCTGGCGCATGCGCTACTTCACCGACCGCGACCTCTACCGCCGCCCGGCCCACATAGTCGCCACCATCCGCGCCGCCCTCTCGTGATCCTCCTCTGCGCGATCTTGCACTTTGTGCCCACAGGCTGTCTTCTTTGTCCGGGATGCCGGGGCGCAAAGTGCAAGATCGCGGCTGCTGCGTCAGGCGGCGAGCCGGGAGCGGATGAGGAAGCGGACGCCGTCCGGCGCCTCCAGGGAGAACCCGCTGCCCCGGCCGGGCACCACGTCGACCGTCAACCGGGTGTGTTTCCACAGCTCCCACTGGGACGTCGACATCCAGAACTCGACCGGTTCGGGCACGCCGTCCACCTCGAGTGCCGCCAGCAGGACGTCCGAGCCGCCGGTGCGGAACTCGCCGGCCGGGTAGCACATCGGGGCGCTGCCGTCGCAGCAGCCGCCGGACTGGTGGAACATCAGGGGCCCGTGCCGCTCTCGCAGCGACCGGATCAGCTCGGCCGCCGCGGGAGTGACGGTAACGGGCGGCGCCGTGGCGCCCGGGGGACCGGGCACCACAGCGTCTCCACGGGCAGCCATCAGAAGAAGCCGAGCTTCTTGGTGGAGTAGCTGACCAGCAGGTTCTTGGTCTGCTGGTAGTGCTCCAGCATCATCTTGTGGTTCTCCCGCCCGATGCCGGACTGCTTGTACCCGCCGAACGCGGCGTGCGCCGGGTACGCGTGGTAGCAGTTCGTCCAGACCCGCCCGGCCTGGATCGACCGCCCGGCCCGGTACGCGGTGTTCATGTCCCGGGTCCAGACGCCCGCGCCCAGCCCGTACAGGGTGTCGTTGGCGATCTTCACGGCGTCGTCCAGGTCGGCGAAGGAGGTCACCGAGACCACCGGGCCGAAGATCTCCTCCTGGAAGATCCGCATCGAGTTGTGGCCCTCGAAGATCGTCGGCTGAACGTAGTAGCCGCCGGACAGCTCGCCGCCGAGGTCGGCGCGGGCGCCGCCGGTGAGCACCTTCGCCCCCTCCTGGCGACCGATGTCCAGGTAGGACAGGATCTTCTCCAGCTGGTCGTTGGACGCCTGCGCGCCGACCATCGTGTCGGTGTCCAGCGGGTGGCCCTGCACGATCCGACCGGTTCGCTCCACCGCCGCGGCGAGGAAGTCCGAGTAGTGGCCCTGCTGGATCAGCGCCCGGGACGGGCAGGTGCAGACCTCGCCCTGGTTGAGGGCGAACATGGTGAAGCCTTCGAGCGCCTTGTCGTGGAAGTCGTCGTGGGCGGCGCTCACGTCGTCGAAGAAGATGTTCGGGCTCTTGCCGCCCAGTTCCAGGGTGACGGGTTTGATGTTCTCGCTGGCGTACTGCATGATCAGCCGCCCGGTGGTGGTCTCGCCGGTGAACGCCACCTTCGCCACCCGGGGCGAGGACGCCAGCGGCTTGCCCGCCTCGACGCCGAAGCCGTTGACGACGTTGACCACGCCCGGCGGGAGCAGGTCGGCGACGAGCGACAGCAGGTGGTGGATCGACGCCGGGGTCTGCTCGGCGGGCTTGAGCACCACCGCGTTGCCGGCGGCCAGCGCCGGGGCGAGCTTCCAGACCGCCATCAGGATCGGGAAGTTCCACGGGATGATCTGCCCGACCACGCCGAGCGGCTCGTGGAAGTGGTACGCCACGGTGTCGTCGTCGATCTCGCCGAGGGTGCCCTCCTGGGCCCGGATCGCGCCGGCGAAGTACCGGAAGTGGTCGATCGCCAGCGGGATGTCGGCGGCCAGCGTCTCCCGTACCGGCTTGCCGTTCTCCCAGGTCTCGGCGATGGCGAGGGATTCCAGGTTCTCCTGCATCCGGTCGGCGATCCGGTTGAGGATCAGCGACCGTTCGGCGACCGAGGTGCGTCCCCAGGCGTCGGCGGCGCCGTGCGCGGCGTCGAGCGCCTTCTCGACGTCCTCGGCGGTGCCCCGGGCCACCTCGCAGAAGGTCTGACCGGTGACCGGGGTGGGGTTCTCGAAGTACTGCCCGCCGTGCGGCTTGACGTACTCGCCGCCGATGAAGTGGTCGTAGCGGGACTGCCAGTGGGTGGGGGCGTCGTAGCGCGTCATGGGTACCTCCGCCGTCCGTCAGGGGTGATGGCGGGACGCTAGTTTCCGCGACGTTGCAGCGACGTTGCGCGCTCCAGGTCGTACTCGGCGCAGAGTTGGCCGATGCGGGCCAGGGCGAGCGGCCGGCGCGGCGCGCCCGGCGGCAACGCCCGCGCCAGGGCCTGCCAGGCGGTGAGGTCGTCGGCGCCGGCCGGCGTCGCGGTCCAGGCCGCGAGCAGCGCCGGGTCGCCGGCGGCCAGCACGGCCGCGCGCAGCTGCCCGTCGACCAGCCGGCGCAGCCGGGCCACTCCCGGCGCGTCCGAGGCGGGCAGCAACGGCCCCGGGTACGCCCGGAGCGCGCCCGTCGCGTCGCCGCGTTCCAGCAGCTCGCCGACGGTACGGAAGTCGGCGCGCACGGTGCCGCGCAGCCGGTACGGGCGGGAGTCGAGCAGGTCGGGACCGAGCGCGCGGCGCAGCCGGGACAGCTCGGCGCGCAGGGTGACCGGGTGCAGCCGGTCGTCGCCGTAGAGGTCGAGGCCGAGCTGTTCGCCGGTGCGCCCCTCGGGGTGGTCGAGCAGCAGCACCAGCAGTTCGCTGTGCCGGCGGCCGAGCCGGACGCGCCGCCCGCCGACGCGCAGCTCGGCCTCGTCCCGGCCGAGGGCGGCCACCGAGATGACGTCGGGTTCGGCCGGCGCGGCGCTGGCCAGGAACGCCTCGGCGGCCCGCGCGGTGGCCCGGACCAGGGCGAGGCTCTGTGGGGTGGCGAGGTGGTCGCCACCGGTGATGTCGATGGCACCGAGCAGCCGGCCGGTGGGGTCGTGGATGGGTGCCGCGGCGCAGGTCCAGCGCTGCACCGGGCGGACGAAGTGCTCGGTGGCGAAGATCTGCACGCTGTGGTCGACGGCGAGGGCGGTGCCGGGGGCGTTGGTGCCGGCGTGTGCCTCGTCCCAGCGGGCGCCCGGGACGAAGTTCATCCGTTCGGCGTGCCGGAGCACCCCCGGATGCCCCTCCACCCAGAGCAGCCGCCCGCCCGCGTCGCAGACCGCCATCAGGTGGGCGCCGTCGTCGGCGATGCCGCCGAGCAGGTCGCGGAAGAGCGGCAGCACCCGGGCGAGGGGGTGGCCGGCGCGGTAGCTGTCCAGCGCGTCGTCGGTGAGGTCGACCGGGGCGGTGGCCTCCGGGTCGAGCAGTGCGCCGGCCGACCGCCGCCAGGACGCGGCGACCACGTCGCGGACCCGGGGCGGCAGGTCACCGGCGGTGAGGAACGCTTCGTGGGCGGCACCGACCTGCGCGATCCGCTCGGCCGGATCGGCACCGAATTCCAGGGCGAGCCACGGGTCGGCCATCGGCGACCTCCTCGCGCCCATCGTGACGCAGCCCACCCCTGATCGCCAATACCGGTTGCCGCGCCGATCGACGCCGGTCATCCTGGTGCCTCGGTCGCCGCCGGCAGGGCGCGGCGTCGTGAGTGGAGAAGGGGCGGTCGTGATGGTCGGGACGAGGGAACGGATGTTGGTGCAGCTCCAGCTGGTCAGCGGCGACCGCCACCTGGTGGCCTGGGTGCGCGACGACCGCCGGGTACGCGTCGGCGTGGAGCTGTCGCTGCGTGACCACGCCGAGCCGGACCGGTTCTGGCGGGTGGTCGCCAAGGGAGAGCCGCGTCCGGCCGGCGAGATCCACCGCGGCTGGCACAACGACATCTGACTTCCGCCGACTTCGTGACCGTCGGTGTCGGCGCCGGTGGCACCGCGTCACCGAATCGGCCTTCCGGAAACTCTCCTGCCAGAACCGCTGAACCGGGCAGCGCTCCCACGCCGTACCAGGCGGCGTACGGAGATCACCGGACGACGGGAGACAAAGGTGCAGCGCAAGCACGTGTTGGCGGCAGGGGTGGCGGTGGTCGCCGCGGCGGTGGTGGCGGTCGGGACCGGGTTCGGCTTCGCCGACACCACCCCCGCCCGGCAGAGCGCCTGCCAGGGCTCGGTGACGTTCTCGGCCGAGGGCGGGGCACCCGCCGCGACCAGCGACCGGTTCCCGGTGGGCACCCGACTGCGGGTGACCAACCTGGACAACAACCGGGCGGCGACCGTGACGGTGACCGGCCCGTCCGGAAGTTGCGTCCTGCTCAACGCCGCCGCGATGGAGCTGGTCCGGGAACCGGGCAAGAACGTGATCCGGCGCAACCTGGTGGAGCGCCTGGACGGTGCCGCCGCGCAGCCCGGAGGAGCGGCCCAGCCCGGCGGCCAGACCCCGCCGGGCAGCGCGCAGCCCCCGGCGCAGCCGGGTGGCGTGCCCACGGCGAGCGCCTGCGCCGGTGCGATCACCTTCTCGGCCGAGGGCGGGGCGCCCGCCGCGACCAGCGGGCAGTTCCCGGTGGGTACCCGGCTGCGGGTGACCAACCTGGACAACAGCAAGGTGGTGACGGTGACGGTGACCGGCCCGTCGGGCAGTTGCGTGCTGCTCAACGCCGCGGCGATGGACGCGATCCGGGAGCCCGGCAAGAACCTGGTCCGCCGCAACACGGTCGAGCTGGTGCGCTGACCCCGCCGGCCCGCTGGTGCGAAGCGGGCCGGATGAGTGGAACACCATGGGTGTCACGCGGAGGCTGTGTCACCCATGGTGTTCCACCGGGGACCCGGGCGGCGGTCAGGCGATGCGGCGGAGGCGGCGTACCGCGAGGTAGAGCAGGAGCGCGGCGAGGGCGACGAAGATGCCGGTCTCGATGCCCTGGAACAGCCAGAACCGGTCCGCCGGCTGGTAGAGCTGCCAGTTGTACGCGCCCGGCTGGAGGCCCAGCTCGGCACCGCAGGCCCTGCCGTCCGGCCCCTTACCGCCGGGCGGGCACATGATCCGGGTGTCCTCCGCCATCATCGTCCCGTCGGGGTTGCGGATGCCCTGGCTGAGGATCCAGTCGCCGCGGCTCATGGCGGCCTCCGTGACCCCCTCGATCGGGAAGGTGAGGGTGCGGGCGGGTTGGTAGTGCGGGCGGGCCAGGACCGCCACCGCCGCCCGTACGCCGATGAACCCGGCCAGCGTGATGCCCATGGCGGGCAGCATCCGTTTCCACACGGTGCCGGCGAAGATGCCCAGCGCCACGGCGAAGAGGGTGTATCCGATCGGGACGACGCCCTGCAGATCGAACACGATCACGCCGAGCCGGCCCTCGTACGCGGCCTGAGTGAGCGGTTCGACCCACCACGACATGCCCAGCCCGTAGCAGACCGCGAGGACCACCACGGCCGCGCCGACCAGCCCGAACTTGACCAGCGCCCAGCGGGTCCGGCCGACGCCCTGGGTCCAGACGAACCGGTGCGTGCCGTGCTCCACCTCGCGGGCGACCAGCGGGGCGCCCCAGAACAGGCCGACCAGCACCGGCAGGGTGAGCAGCAGGACGGCCACCAGGTTCAGGCTGCCGTACCGGTTGGTGAAGCGGCGGAAGCCCGCGTCGCAGGTCTCCCGGGTCGCCGCCGCCACGTCGGTGCCGGCGAGCTGGCGTGCGCAGTCCGCCAGCCCGAGGTCGGCGAAGGTGTGCCGCATCGACAGGCCGATCGGCACCATCAGGGCGGCGAGCGCCGCGAACCCCAGCAGGGTGAAGAACGCCTGCTTGCGGTGTTGCCGCCAGGTCAGCCAGATCATGCCGGCACCCCCCACTCGCGGTGACTGGTCTGCGAGACGCCGTCGGCGAGGTAGGCCAGGACGACGTCCTCCAGGCCGACCTCGCGCACCGTCCAGGCGGGATCGGTGACCGGACCGTCGGTGCGGACCAGCAGCGTGGACTGCCGGTCGGTGTGACTGGCCCGGACCACCTCGGCGACGCCGCCGATCGGGCCGTCGTCGTACCGTGGGCCGACCAGCTGCCGGTGCGCGGCCACCAGGTCGTCAACCGAGTCGGCGAGCTGCACCTGGGCGGCGTTGAGCACGATCAGGTAGTCGCAGACCCGTTCCAGGTCGGCCAGCAGGTGCGAGGAGAGCAGCACGGTGGTCTCCGACTCGGCGACGCTGCCCATCAGCGACTGGAGGAACCCGCGTCGGGCCAGCGGGTCGAGGCTGGCGACCGGCTCGTCGAGCAGCAGCAGCCGGGGTCGTTTCGCCAGCGCGAGCGCGAGCGCGACCTGCGCGCGTTGCCCGCCGGAGAGTTTGCCGACCCGCAGGTCGGGCGGGATGCCGAGCTGGGCCAGCCGGTTGCGGGCCAGCGCGGCGTCCCAACGCCGGTTCAGCCGGCCGCCGAGGGCGACCAGCTCGGCGGCGGTGAAGTCGCGGTAGAGCGGGGTGTCCTGGGCGACGAACCCGATCTCGGGCAGCTGCTCCGGGTTGTCGTACGGCGACTCGCCGAAGATCCGTACGGCGCCCGCGTCGGGTCGGAGCAGCCCCACCGCCAGGTGCAGCAGAGTGCTCTTGCCGGCGCCGTTGGGCCCGACGAGGGCGGCGATTCGCCCGGCCGGCAGGTGCAGCGAGCAGTCCCGCAGCGCCCAGGTCTTCCCGTAGCGTTTGCCCAGCCCCTGGGCCTCCAGGGCGATCTCCATCTGGTGTCCTCTCATCGTGCCGGGGCGGTCTTCGTGCCTTCGGTGTCAGCGGTGAGGGCGGCCCGCATGGTGGTCTCGACGAGGGCGGTGACGTCCTCGGGGGTCAGTCCGGCGGCGCGGGCGCGGTGCAGCCACGCCACCAGTTCCTCGCGCAGCTCGGCCTGGTTGGGCAGGGATGTGCCGGCGAGCGTGCGCCGGACGAAGGTGCCCACCCCCGGACGACCTTCGACCAGGCCCTCGATCTCCAGCTCCCGGTACGCCTTCAACACCGTGTTCGGGTTGATGGCCAGGGACTGGGCGACGTCGCGGACCTTCGGCAGCTGGTCACCGGGCGTCAGCAGGCCCACCCGCAGGGACTGTTTGACCTGCTGGACCAGCTGCACGTACGTGTTCACCTTGGACCTGCCGTCCAGCACGAACTCGATCACCCAGTCGCCCTTCCATTGTCCTACGACAGTAGGACTATAGGACAGGATTGGGCGCCCGGTGGACCCGTGACACAAGAAAGCGCCACGGGTGTCGTCGACACCCGTGGCGCTTGCTGACGGACGGGGGCTCAGCCGAAGGCGGCGTCCAGGATGTCCAGACCCCGGGCCAGCTCGTCGTCGGAGATGACCAGCGGCGGCAGGAAGCGCAGTACGTTGCCGTACGTGCCGCAGGTCAGGGTGAGCAGCCCGGCGGCGTGGCAGGCCGCCGAGATCGCCGCCGTGGCGGCCGGGTCCGGGACCAAAGTGCCCGGCTGCACCAGCTCCACGGCGAGCATCGCGCCCCGGCCGCGTACCTCGGCGATGCGCGGGTCACGCTCGGCGATGGTGCGCAGCCGCGCGGCCAGCACCGTCTCGATCCGCTGCGCCGCGCAGGTCAGGTCCAGCTCCCGCATGGTCTCGATGCTGGCCAGCGCCGCCGCGCAGGCGATCGGGTTGCCGCCGTAGGTGCCGCCGAGGCCACCGACGTGGACCGCGTCCATCAGCTCCGCCCGGCCGGTCACCGCCGCCAGCGGCAGCCCGCCGGCGATGCCCTTGGCCAGGGTGACCAGGTCCGGCACGACCTCCTCGTGCTCGCAGGCGAACCACTGCCCCGTCCGGCAGAACCCGGTCTGGATCTCGTCGGCGACGAAGACCACCCCGGCCGCCGTCGCCCACTCGCGCAGTGCCGGCAGGAACCCCGCCGCGGGTACGACAAAACCGCCCTCGCCCTGGATCGGCTCGATCAGCAGGGCTGCCACGTTCTCCGCGCCGACCTGCTTCTCCACCAGCTCGATGGCCCGGGCCGCCGCCTCGGCGCCGGAGAGACCCCCGTCGCGCAGCGGGTACGACATCGGCACCCGGTAGATCTCCCCGGCGAACGGCCCGAACCGGTGCTTGTACGGCATGTTCTTCGCGGTCAGCGCCATGGTCAGGTTGGTCCGACCGTGGTACGCGTGGTCGAAGACCACCACCGCCGGCCGCCCGGTGGCGTGCCGGGCGATCTTCACGGCGTTCTCCACCGCCTCGGCGCCGGAGTTGAACAGCGCCGAGCGCTTCTCGAAGTCCCCCGGGGTGATCGCGTTGAGCTGCTCGCAGACCGCCACGTACGACTCGTACGGCGCGACCATGAAGCAGGTGTGGGTGAAGCGTTCGACCTGCGCCTTCACCGCCTCGACCACGCGGGGCGCGGAGTTGCCCACGTTGGCGACCGCGATGCCCGCCGCGAAGTCGATCCACTGCCGGCCCTCGACGTCGGTGATGGTGCCGCCGCCGGCGTGGTCCACGTAGGACGAGATGGTGCTGCCGACGCCGCGGGCCACCGCCGCGCCGCGCCGCTTGTGCAGTTCCTCGGACGACGTCATGGGTCAGCCCTCGATGTTGTGCATGACGTGCTTGATCCGGGTGTAGTCCTCCAGGCTGTAGACCGAGAGGTCCTTGCCGTGCCCGGAGTGCTTGAAGCCGCCGTGCGGCATCTCGGAGACGAACGGGATGTGGGTGTTCACCCAGACGCAGCCGAAGTCGAGCCGGCGGGTCATCCGCATCGCCCGGCCGTGGTCCTTGGTCCAGACCGAGGCGGACAGGCCGTAGTCGACGCCGTTGGCCCAGCGCACCGCCTCGTCCTCGTCGGAGAAGCGCTGCACGGTGATGACCGGGCCGAACACCTCGTCCTGGATGATCTCGTCGGCCTGCCGTACCCCGGAGACGACGGTCGGGGCGTAGAAGTAGCCGCGCTCGCCGAGCCGGGAGCCGCCGGTCTCCACGCTGGCGTGGTCCGGCAGCCGGTCGACGAAACCGCTGACCCGGGCCAGCTGGTTGGCGTTGTTCAGCGGGCCGTAGAGCACGTCCTCGTCGTCCGGCGCGCCGGTCTTCGTGTTGCGGGCCTGCTCGGCCAGCGCCGCGACGAAGTCGTCGTACACGCGGGGGCCGGCGAGCACCCGGGTGGCGGCGGTGCAGTCCTGGCCGGCGTTGAAGTAGCCGCCGACCGCGATCGCCTCGGCCGCCGCCGCGACGTCCGCGTCGTCGAAGAGCACCACCGGGGCCTTGCCGCCCAGCTCCAGGTGGGTCCGCTTGAGATCCGGCGCGGCGGCGGAGGCGACCTCCATGCCCGCACGGGTCGAGCCGGTGATCGACACCAGCTGCGGGGTCGGGTGCGAGACGAGGGTACGACCGGTGTCCCGGTCGCCGCAGACCACGTTGAACACGCCCGGCGGGAAGAACTCCGCGGCGATCTCGGCCAGCAGCAGCGTCGACACCGGCGTGGTGTCGGAGGGCTTGAGCACCACCGTGTTGCCGGCGGCGAGCGCCGGGGCGATCTTCCAGACCGCCATCATCAGCGGGTAGTTCCAGGGCGTCACCTGGGCGCAGACGCCGATCGGCTCACGCCGCACGTACGAGGTGTGCCCGGCCATGTACTCGCCGGCCGACCGGCCTTCGAGCAGGCGGGCGGCGCCGGCGAAGAAGCGGAACTGGTCCACCGCCGGCGGCAGTTCCTCGTCGGCGGTGAGCTGGCGCGGCTTGCCGGTGTTGCGCACCTCGGCGTCGACCAGCTCGGCGGCGCGGGCCTCGACGGCGTCGGCGAGCTTGAGCATCGCCTTCTGCCGCTCGCCGGGGGTGGTGTCCCGCCAGGTCTCGAAGGCGGTGGCGGCGGCCTTCATCGCCGCGTCCACGTCCGCCGCGCCGGAGACGGGGGCCTGGGCGAAGACCTCACCGGTGCACGGGTCGATCAGGTCGGCGTAGCCGCCGTCCACCGGTTCGACGTACTGGCCGTTGACGAAGTTGCGCAGCTGCTGCTGGTCGCTCATGAGGATGTCTCTCCAGGGGTGGCCGGGAGTCTGTCGCGGAGGTAATCGGAATCTTGTTGCCATCTTCGCTACTGAATTCGCGGCAGACAAGGCCCGTGGCGACTGTTTCCGTGCGGCCGGTCGTCGTCTACGCTGCCGACGTGGAGCCGAGAGCCTTCTATGTCGCCGGTCGCCCCGTTCACGGTGAGGGCGAGCTGACCGTCACCCACCCGTACGACGGCCGGACGGTGGGGCGTACCACGCTCGCCACGGCCGACCAGGTCGAGGCCGCCGTCGCGGCGGCGGCCGGCGTGGCGGCGCAGGCCGCGGCCCTGCCCGCGCACGTGCGGGCGGCGGCCCTGGACCACGTCTCCCGGCGGCTGGCGGAGCGGGCCGAGGAGGTCGCGGCGCTGATCACCGCCGAGAACGGCAAGCCGGTCAAGTGGGCGCGGGCCGAGGTGGGCCGCGCGGTGTCGACGTTCCGCTGGGCGGCGGAGGAGGCGCGGCGCTTCTCCGGCGAGTTGCAGCGCCTGGACACCGACCCGGCGGCGACCGGACGGATCGCCCTGGTGCGGCGGGTGCCGCGTGGCCCGGTGCTGGGGATCGCCCCGTTCAATTTCCCGCTGAACCTGGTGGCGCACAAGGTCGCCCCGGCGATCGCGGTGGGCGCGCCGATCATCGTGAAGCCGGCCCCGGCGACGCCGCTGTCGGCGCTGCTGCTGGGGGGGATCCTGGCCGAGACCGAGCTGCCCGAGGGCATGTTCTCGGTGCTGCCGCTGCCCAACGAGCGGGCCGCCGAGCTGGTCGCCGACCCGCGGCTGCCGGTGGTGTCGTTCACCGGCTCCGGCCCGGTGGGTGCGGCGATCCGCCGTTCCGCGCCGGAGAAGCACGTGACGTTGGAGCTGGGCGGCAATGCGGCGGCGGTGATCTGCGAGGACTGGGCCGCCGACGAGGATTTGACGTTCGCCGCGCACCGGATCGCGATGTTCTCCAACTACCAGGCCGGACAGTCGTGCATCGCGGTGCAGCGGGTCTTCGTGCACGAATGGCTGTACGACGGCTTCCTGCCCCGGCTGGTCGCGTCGGTGCAGGAGCTGCGGGTGGGCGACCCTGTCTCCGGGTTGACCGACGTCGGGCCGCTGGTGTCCGAGGAGGCGGCGCAGCGGGTCGAGGCGTGGGTGGACGAGGCGGTCGTGGCCGGGGCCACCATCGAGGTGGGCGGCCGGCGCGACGGCGCCACCTACCCGCCGACCGTGCTCTCCGGCGTGCCGTCCTCCGCGAAGGTCTGCACCGAGGAGGTCTTCGGGCCGGTCCTGGTGGTCGCGAAGGTCACCGACGATCGCGCCGCGTTCGCCGCCGTCAACGATTCGGCGTACGGGTTGCAGGCGGGCGTGTTCACCCACCGCCTGGACGTCGCGTTCGAGGCGGCGCGGGTGCTGGAGGTCGGCGGGGTGATTGTCGGGGACGTGCCGTCGTATCGCGCGGACCAGATGCCGTACGGCGGGGTGAAGGGGAGTGGCGTGGGGCGCGAGGGGCTGCGCAGTGCGATGGAGGACTACACGGAGCCGCGGGTGATGGTGCTGACCGGCATGGCGTTGTAGCCGCCGGTGTCAGTCGCCGTGGTGCGGTGCTGGCCGGGCGTGTCGGCGTCGGGGGCGGTCACCTCGTTGAGCGGTATGCCTGTCAGGCATATTTATGCCTCTCAGGTATATCGCTCAGGCGGCATACGACCGCCGCTCACCAGGTGCCGTCGTCGCGGACCCGGGCCGGGGCCAGGCCGAGCAGGAGCGTGGTGAGCGCGGCGTCGATGTCGTCGCCGAGGAACCACTCACCGGCCTGGTCCAGTGCGAAGATCCGGCCGTGCTCGTCCACCGCGAGGATGCTGTCCTGCCGTTCGGAGCCGATCGGGAACAGTCGCACGCCGAGGACGGCGCCGAAGTCGGCGAGGGTGTCGGCGGTGTGCGCCGCATGGAGTGGATCGATGCCGAACCAGGAAATCCACACCTCCCGTCCCGGGCCGCGACGGCCGGATGTCAGGCCCGGAAACCGCGTGAGCGCTTCCTGAGCAGCCGGAAGGTCCGGATGACCGCTGACTTGCTCCTGGGTCTCCAGGATTGCGATCCGGGCGATGTCTGCGTCTCCGCGGCCGGGCCGCCAACCGCCATCCACAAGCGCACTCGCCACCTCAGCTGGGAAGCGGCCCGGCTCCGGTGAGGTGCGAGTCTCCGGTCGCAACTCCCGGGTGTACGCCAGATCCGACCACCCGATCACCGCGAAGTGCACCAGGAAGTTCAGGCAGGAATCGCATGCTCGATCGGCCGGACCGGCGGCCGGGTCTCCCGGTTCCCTTACGCCGAAGATCTGGAACGGGGATTCGAAGAGAAGCAGCTCCGCCTCCCGCATCGTCAGCGGGCTCTCGCCCGCGGCGGCGCGGCGGTGGTCGTACTCGTGGAGGACGTCGGAGACGACGATCAGCTCGGCGTGGCGGTCGCCGCCCCGCACCAGGTGCCCGGCTGGCAGGTCGTCCAGGTACGCGCGGACCAGCGGGTGGTGGTGCAGCTCGACGTCGCCCTTGGCGCCGTGGCCGAGGTACGTGCGGCCCTCGACGGTGAGGTGGGCGACCGTGGCAGGCGTCGGCAGCCGCCGGATCTCGCGGAGCAGCCGGCTGGCCGGGTCGACCGTACGCGGCGCCGGGCCGCCGGCGGGGCGACTGCGGCGGTACATCTGCTCGACGGCGGCGACCGGCACCCGCGGCCAGGTGGAGACCTCGCCGGTCTCCTTGTCCACCACTGTGGCGGGCAGGTCACCCGGCACGGTGTCGACGTCGGGGGCAACGACGGAGCGGATCACGTACCCCAGGTCGAACTCGTCGATCCTCGGACGGCACTCGTAGCCCAGGCGCTGTGAGTCGCGGCGGGCCCACACCGTGGCGAGCTGCTCGGCCTGCTGGCGATCGATCACGAGCTGAAAACTACCGGACCCCCACGACTTCGTGGCACCCGGTATGGTTCGCCTGACTGAACGTGACCGGGGGAGGGTGGCGTTGGCCGAGAGTGTCGACCGGGAGGCCAATCGCGCGCTCCGGGCGCGGTTCGACGAGGTGTACGGGCAGTACCAGCGGCTCCGGTCCGGCTTGGACGAACTGCAGACCAGGCTGGCGGAGCTGCGGATCACCGAACGCTCGGACGACGGTCAGGTGACCGCCACCGTGGGAGCCCGGGGCGAGTTGATCGCCGTGGAGCTGAGTCCGGCCGTCTACCAGGCGCGGGACGCGAGAGCGCTGAGTTGGAAGATCACGACGACGGTCCACCGGGCCACCGCTGCCGCCGTCGCCGCCACCCAGGAACTGGTTGCCGGCTACCTGCCGGCGGGATCCGGCTCGGTGGACTTCCTCCGCAGCGGCGACTTCGGCGCGCTGCTCGGCCGGGCCGACGCGGTGTTCGGGGGCGAAGGGGAACGGCGTGGCTGAGGGGCAGCTCTGGCTCGACCCGGACCGGGCCCGGCGCGGCGGTACCGACCTCCACCTCGCCGGCGAGGCGGTCGGCGCCCGATGTGAGCAGGTCGGCGGTCGCATCGCGGCGGCGAGCGAGCAGCGTCCGTGGGGCCGAGACGACCTCGGCGCCGCGTTCGAGAAGAGCTACCGCGGCTACGAGCAGACGCTGCTGCGCGCCTGGGAGGGAGTCGGCCGGGCGCTGGCCGGGCTCGGTGCCGACGTCGTGTCGTCCGTCGAGGCCACAGTGGAGACCGACGCCGCGAGCGGCCGGCGACTCGACGGAGTGTCCGGCCAGCACGACTACCGGCGCTGACCTGCGGAGGACCGAGCCGTGAGCCTGCTGCCCAGCCCGATCCCGCACCCGCTCGACTACAGCCCCTGGGACCTGCCGGGCTGGGTCTACGAGGCACTCGACTGGGTCATCGGGGTGGAATGGCCCGAGGGGGACGAACGCGCCGTCTGGGACCTCGCCGACCAGTGGTACGGCGTCGCCGCGGCGCTCGCCGGGCCGCGCGACGACGCGATCGCCGCCGCGGCGGAGGTGCGCAGCGGGTACGGCGGCATCGGCCTGGTGGCCGAGGCGTTCGACACCGCCTGGCGGCGGGTTGCCGAAGGCGACGAGGCGCCCCTGGTCGTCCTGCTCGCGATAAGCGGCGACCTCGGCCGGCTGGTAGAGGAGTGCGGCTGCGACATCGAGGGCGCCAAGCTCGAGGTCTGGATCGAGTTGGGCATCCTCGTCGTCGAGCTGCTGGCGATCGCCGTGGCCAGCGTGGTGACCGCCGGTGCCGCGTCACCCGCCGTGGGGGCGGCGACCACCGCCAGCCGGCTGGTGATCCAGCAGATCTTCAGGCGGCTGCTGGCCCAACTCGCGAAGAAGGAACTGAAGCAGGGACTCAAGGAGGCCGGGGAGCGGGCCGCCAAGGAAGTGGCCCGGGGCGGCATGCGTGGGCTGGGCAAGCGTGCTGCCAGGGGTGGGCTGGAGGAGGCGGCGGAGGAGTCCGGGATCAGCCTTGCCACGCAGGCGTACCAGAACTCCACCGGACGTCGCGACGGTCTGGACCTGGCCGATCTCGGCGCGTCGGCGGTCGGTGGGCTCGCCGGCGGCGCGGTGGCGCCGCTGGCGGGGCTCGGCCGGCATGCCAACGGCCGCGGCGCGCGGATTGTCGAACACTTCGGCCGGGAGATGACCGGCGAGACCCTCGCCGAGGGCGCGGCGGGCCTGGCCACCGGCCAGGGCGTCATGTCGCTGGAGGACGCCGCGCGGGCGGCCGTCTCCGGCGCCACCGGCTCGGCCACCGGCCAGGTCGACGCGGCGGTGCGCGCCCGCGTCGACGGGCAGTTGAGCGCGCTCGCCGCGCCGCTCCCGCCCATGGAGCTGCCGCTCGTGTCGCCGGCGGTCGCTGCGGGCGACCTCCCCTCGCCCCGCGACGGATCGTCTTCGGAGGCGGGCGCTTCGGCGTTGTCCGTTGGTTCCGGAACGGGCGCGGCGCTTGCCGCCTCGCTTGCGGATGCCGCTCCGCCCGCACCGCAGCCGGACCGGGAGCCGGTGGCGGTCGGCCAGGGGGACCCAGTCCCGGCAGCGGAGGTCGGGTCGGCGTCGGATCGCGGGGCGTCAGCGGCCGTCACCGTGGACGCCGGCGCGCCGACTCAGGTGGGGCACGAGCCGTCGTCGGGCAGCCCCACGCTCTCGTCGGTCACCGCCGAACGTCCGCCCTCGCCACAGGTTGGCGAGGCGCCTGCCACCGCAGCTCACTCCACCACCACACCGACGGCTGCCAACCCGGTGACCTCCGCCCCTGTGACCACCGGCCCCGTGACGACCTCAGCCACCACGGCGACGCCCACCACGCTTACGTCGCCCGGCACCGTGACGACTTCCGCCACCGTGACGTCGCAGGCCACCGTCACGTCGTCCAGCACCGGGGCGGTCGGCAGCGCGGCGACCAGCGCCCCTCCGGCCAATCCGAACCGGTCGGCGTCGGCGCACCCGCCGGTGGCCGCCGCCCACGGCAGCCCTCCGGCCGTCACCGCGCCGCCCGTGCAGCGGCCCACCCCGGTGGGTGCGGAACCGCCGCCTCGGCAGGGTCCCGGGGCACCGGAGCAGGACGTTGACGTCGCCACCCGGAACCGGTTCTCGTCGCTGGAGGCGCTGGCCCCGGCGACCTCACCACTTCCCGAGGCGCAACCCTCGCCCGTTCCACCGGCACCGTCCACCGAACGGCCGCGCCCGAGGACGCCCGAGTGGTACGCCGCGAAGTGGGCGGCCGAGCGGGAGGCCCTTGAGCGACGCCGCTACCAGGGCTACTTCGAGTCACAGCGCGCCTGGTACGAGGACAAGCGGCGGTCCGACGCGGCCAGCCGCCGAAAGGATGTGGCTCGAACCCACGAGGAACGGGCACGCCGGTCGGCCCGTCGCGCGATCGAATTGCAGCGCGAGGGCCGCGTCGAAATGGCGGACTGGTTCCAGCGGCTAGCGAACCAGGACCAGCGTGACGCGTTCGACGAGCAGGATCTGGCCGATGACATCCTGGCCGGCAGGGTCGTGCCAAATGAGGTCCTCATCGACAACCCGGCCGACTTCCAGCGGATCAACGACGACGTCGCCGATCTGGCCCTCGGCGCGGTCGAGACGAGCGACCGGTCGGCGCTGACCGGTGCCGACGACGATCCGCCGCCGATCGACCGTTCCCGCCGGTACGGGCAGTGGGGCGGGCTGCGCCCGCCGCTGGCACTGCACCAGACCGACCTCGAGCGGCAGATGCCCCGCCACCCTGACGGCAACGTCGTGCGGACCGCCGATCCCCGGCAGGGCGGGTGGTTCGCGCTCGCCAACGACGGCGGGCCGCAGGCCGACCCCACGCGTGGCATCAACTGCCTCGACTGCACGCTGTCGCTCTTCGAGACCTGGGTACACGGCCGGCCGCGGGTTTCCGCGCCGCGTACCTTCGATGGTTACGCCGCGGGTGACATCCGGTGTCCGATCATGGGCGAGAAGAACGGCCCGCGGCGGGTGGAGCAGGTCACCGGCGGGCGTTTCCAGAAGCTGGTGGGCCGTCGGGAAGCGGCGACGGAAGGTTCGACCCTGCGCGACGCGGTCGACCGTGGTTTTGAAAACCTGCGGATCCAGCTGAAGATCGGCGGCCACGGCAGCTACGCGTTCCTCATCACCGAGTGGGAGAACGGCGGATCGCACGCCTGGGTCGCCCTCAACCAGAACGGCACCATCCTCTACCTCGACCCGCAGAGCGGCGCGGTCCACGACCGGCCCCTCTACCACCATCAGGGCGTCGCCGACCCGGACAACGTCATCAGCGTGGATGCCCTCGTGCTCGGGAGTGACGGCCGGCCGATGCCGCTGGGTGGGTTGGCCCGGGGACAATTCAGTGTCCTCCCCGATCTGCCCGACCATCCGTCGACGCCGGAGGACGAGGCCGGGTACGGCGACCCGTACCTGAACCGCCTCCACCTGCTTGACGGCCCGGGCGCCGCTTCCCCCGGAAACGGTCCTCCGGCAAACGGCGTGCCACCTGCCGCGCCCGACCCGCCGCCGGAGGCCGATGAGCCGCCCGGCGAAGCGGATGAACTGCGGCGAGCACGTCAACTGGCGTACCGGGAGCGTCAGGCTGCCGGGCTGCCGGCTCGTGAGGTCGTCGCGGCGAGTGCCCATCTCGACGCGGCGTTCGAAGCAGGCATCACCCCTGCCGAGGTCGCCGCCCAGCTCGACGGTCCGACGCTCCGGCGGCTGGCGCCGCACCTCGACGAGGCGGCGGCCCACGACGTGGCGCGGTTGCTCGTCGATCCGCAGGTTGCTCGCATGCTCGACGAAACGTGGCAGACGCCCCCGTACGGCGAGCCGATGCTCGCCGAGACGCTGGTCAGGCAGTTGACGCAGCATCCCGATCTGGCGCGGATGATCCTGGCCACGCCGGAGCTCGCGAACTCGCTGACGGCGCGTCCGCTGACGCTGCACCACCTCGCGACCCATCAGCGGGCCATCGACGTCCTGGGGTCAGTGCTCGACAACATCGCAGAGCGGGGTGCGCACACGATCGCAGCAGTTGATCCTCCCGACCCTGTCGCGACGCCCCTGTCCGACGCACAACGGCAGATCAGCGCCAGCGTTCACGTCGACGGAGAGAGCGTGGCGCAACCGGGCTTCGACCGCAGCCGGTCCGACGATCCCGCTTACCGAAAGGCCTATCTCGACGAACTCTATGAAGCCGCAGCCGTGGCTCAGATCGATCTCAACAGAGTTGCGAGTGAGTTGGCGTACGTCGACGGCGAGGCAGTCGGTCATCCCGGCTGGCGGCCAAAACCGAAGGACCGGCGCCGAGCGTTGGACAAGATTGAGAAGTACCGGGGCAATGCCTCACGGCTGCGGGACCTGGCCGCAGCGAAGGTGGAGTTCCGCTGTCTCGATGACCTCTATGCGGCGCTTGCGCGGCTGCGAGACCGCCCAGACGTCCGCATCGTGCAGTACGAAGACAGGTTCCTGGCGCCACAGGACAGTGGTTATCGCGATGTCCAGCTTGTACTCGAGATGCCGAACGGTCATCTCGCCGAGTTCCGCTTGCACTTGGCGGCACTGGACGAGGTGGCCGTCTGGGAGCACGTCTTGTTCGAGGTCCGCCGTGACCTTGCCAGCCTGGCACGGGAGGGAGCGCGGGGGCTCTCCGACACCGAAAAGGCGATTGCCGATAGCATCTTGCGACGGGAGCAACAGTTCTTCTGGCGCGCGTTGCTCTCGACATACGAGGAGATGCCGTGACTGGTCAGGTTCCCGGGTTGGTCTTGCCGGCCTATTACTCGTACTACGATTCCCCGGTCAAGATTGTGGCTTCCGCTGACGGGAGAGTGCGTGTGTGGCGAATCTCGGCGGAGGGTGGTTGGCGCGACGAGAGCGGCCTCTTCAAGGAGATTGTCTTCGCGGTGGGTGGTGAGGTGTTTAAGCGACCCGCGGCCGAATTCGTGCAGGACGTCGAGCGCTATCGCGCCGAGAACTTGTCCGGGCAGGGACCGATCTTCGCTCTCTACGAGACCGTGAACACGATCGTCGACTCCGCAAGGCGGGAGAGGCGACCTCTGACGATTGAGGAGCGAGCACTCGTGGCTGGTATTCGACGCCGCACCTTCGTCATGTTCGAGGAGCAACTGTTGGCGGCCGGTGATGAGGCTGCCGATCCCGGTCTTGGAAGCTGACGACGGTGAGTAGCGTCGGTATTAGCGGCGCGCCAGGGTTGGCCTATTTCGTTCTCTACCGTGACGGCGAGAGGGTGAAGCCTTCGGGAATCCTAGTGGTCGACATGGCCCGTGGTCACGCGGTGATCTGGGATCATCGGCAGCGGTCATGGTCGTACAACCCCGACCTCGCGTTCCGCTTTCTCGGCGGCTGTCGCAATGACGATCGATATGAGCCGGTCGACAGGTGTGCCCTTGAGCGGATTGCAGTTGAGGTGACCAAAGGCGTTCCTCTTCCTTCTGGCGAGGAAATCAACCAGATGTTCTCGGCGGGCGCGGCCGGCTGTCCATGAAGGCCCGCTTCGTCAGTGGAAATCCGTTGCGGTCGTTCGCTGGCGGGGCCAGGGTCGCGACATGACGGACCCGCATGCCGACACCCTCGCTGACCTCCCCACCCGCTCCTTCGGCTGGTCGGACATGTTCCTCAAGCCCGAGGACGACCCCCGCTCCACCGGTGGCTTCGACGACGAGCGGAGTCTCCTGGTCGGCTACCTGCGTGACCACCGGCTGACCCTGGAACTCAAGTGCGCCGACCTCGACGCCGAGGCGCTGGCCCGGCGCAGCGTGCCGCCGTCGACGATGTCGCTGCTCGGCCTGGTTCGGCACCTGGCCGAGGTGGAGCGGGGCTGGTTCCGCCGCACCATGGCCGGCGAGGACGCGCCGCGGATCTGGTGCACCGAGGAGGAGCCCGACGCCGACTTCGACGGCGCGGTCGCCAATCCGACGGTGGTCGAGGAGGCGTGGGCGGCCTGGCGTGCGGAGGTCGCGTACGCCGAGCGGTTCGTCGACGAGGCTGCCGACCTGGGCGTCAACGGGCACCGGGGAGACCTGACCATCTCGCTGCGCGAGCTGCTGGTGCACATGATCGAGGAGTACGCCCGCCACAACGGTCACGCCGACTTCCTCCGCGAGCGCATCGACGGTCGCGTCGGCCAGTGACGCCGACGAGCGGGGCGGCGGCCCGCCCAGCAGGCGCGGCAGCGGGTGGTGAAATCCACGAACTCCGGCATGTCCAAGCGGCAGTCGACGGCATGGGCGAGCGGCCTTCTGCTGGGCCTCGTCATCGGCCTGGCCCTCTTCCGGGACACTGGCGGGGTGGCCTTCGGCGTCGCGATCGGCGTGGCCTTCGCGGTCGCCTTCGGCGGCACCCGCACGGATGAGCGGCCGGACAAGGCCGACAGCGGCGAATAGCGACGGCCACCCGTTCCCGCCACGCGGCGGGAGTCTGGATGATCCACACCATGTACGCGATGTTGCGGTGTCCGTCGCTGGGGAACACCGCAACATCGTGTACATGGAGTCGATCAAGCCCTCGCCTGACTGGACCGGACGCGTCGGAGACAGCTGGCGGCGGGTCGAAGCGACACGGAGCCGCGAAGGCCGAGAGCGGGAGACGGCAGGGCCGGTCAGCGGCGACGACCGGCGGCACGGTCCTCGGCCCAGGCGCAGCCGGGAACAGAGACGCCCAGCGGGGACGGAGAGGGGCGCCGGTGCAGGTGCACACGCCGAGGACGGTCGCCGAGGCGGTAGCCGTACAGGATCGGTTGCGGCCGCTCGCGGACCTGGTCGGGCCCGGTCCGCGCCGGCCCGCGACGGTGGCCGGCCTCGACGTCGCGTACGCGGAGAGCGGTGACCTGCTCGCGGCGGCCGTCACGGTGCTGGACGCCGCGACCCTGACGGTGGTGGACCGGGCGGTGAGCGTGGGGCGGCCGGCGTTCGACTACGTGCCGGGGCTGTTCGCCTTCCGGGAGCTGCCGGCGTTGCTGGCCGCCCTCGACGGGCTGACGGTCCAGCCGGAGCTGCTGGTCTGCGACGGGCACGGGCTGGCCCACCCGCGCCGGTTCGGGCTGGCCTGTCACCTGGGGGTGGTGACCGGGCTGCCGGCGATCGGGGTGGGCAAGACTCGGCTGGTCGGCGAGTCGGCGGAGCCCGGGCCGCGGCGCGGTGACAGCACGCCGCTGGTCGACGGGGGCGAGACCGTGGGGTGGGTACTGCGGACCCGGGACGGCGTCAAGCCGGTCTTCGTCAGCGTCGGGCACCGGATGAGCCTGGACAACGCCGTCGACCAGGTGCTCGCGCTCACCCCGCGCTACCGGCTGCCCGAGACCACCCGCACCGCCGACCGGCTCTGCCGCGACGCCCTGGCCGCCGCCCTCACCTGACTCGTTCCTGATCCTGCGCGGCGGCCCGCCGAGTTCGCGCCGGCACCGCCATCGCCCGCACCGACGAGGCGATCCCCCGGGGGGACTCCGACGGGGCGGCACCCGTCAGAGCCACCGCCCGCACCCGCCGTACAGCGACCCCCGCGACGCCTCTGACCAGGTAAAGAGCCGCCGCCGCCATCGTCCCATCGCGCCCGCCCGGAAGGGTGCGGCCGGCATGACTCAGGACACGGCCCGCAGGGTAATGCGGCACACATCTGGACCGCTCGATGGTGAGAGGCCCCCCTGGCCCGGTAGTAACCTGACGCCGGACTCCAGCGGGGGAGAGACGGTGAGGTGGAGATGTCCGTGCGTCGGCAGGTCGTACGGCTGGTGACGGCTGCTGCGCTGCTCGGCGGCCTGCTCGTCGTCGGCGTCGCCCCCGCGTACGCCGACTCCGACCGGGTCGGGGTCCGTGCGGCGAGCAGCTTCAGCGCGGGCGGTTCCCCGGGCGGCGTCTCGATGGAGGTGCGCAAGCGTACGGAGGGCTGCGTGCTGCTGCGCAGTTCGCTCGGGTTGCGGCTCACCGGGTTGAATCCGGACCAGGTTCGGGTACAGGTGAACATCGGCGGTCGCTGGTTCCCGGTACCGGTCTCCGGCGGCGGTGGCAGCGTCGCCACCGGCCGTACCTCGCCGGCGAATGCCACGTTGTGCAAGGGGAAGAGCATCACCGTTCGCTACCGGGTCGCGTTCGTCGCGGGCGCGCCGGCGGGCAGGTTGGAGGTGGTCGGCGAGGCGACGACCGCCGTCGGCCGGTTGATCGGCCGGGGCGCCGACACCTCCCGGGTCGGTGGGCGCCTCGCCGCGAGCGCGACCCCGAGCAGCAAGCCCACCCCGACGCCCACCCCGAGCGCGACCGGGACACCGGCCGCCGTCACGGACGAGCCGAACCAGGCCGTCCTCGCCGCCCCGACCACCGGCCAGGCCGTCGCCGCTGCCGAAGAGTCCTCCGGAGGATCCATGATCATGTGGTTCGGCATCGCCCTGGTAGCCATCGGCGCCGGGTTGATCGCCCTGCTCATCCGCAACAACCGTCAGGACCACGGGCCCGCCGGCGAGCAGGCGTACCCGGCTGTCCCGCTGCCGCGCAACCCCGGTCCGACCACCTACCGTTCCGGCGGCGGGGTGCCGGGCGCGACCCCCGCGCCGGCCCCCCAGGTGTACGGCCAGCAGCCCGCCCCCGCGCGCCCCAGCGGCCTGTACGGCGGCGCCGGCGCGTACCCGACCGTTACGCCCACCCCGCGCCCGTCCGGCGGGGTGTACGGCGCGCCGACCTCGGCCCCGCCCGCCGCCACGCCGCCCGCGCCGCAGCGACCCGCCACGCCGCCGGCCGCCCCGCCCGACGGTGGGGCGACCACCTTCATGCCCCGCCTCCCCGGCTAGGACGGGGCGGACCCGGCCGCTCCGTTAGGCTCAGGTTCGTTGACGACCTGCTGTCGAGGAGTGAACCCGGTGTCTGACCTGTCCCAGATCGTGAAGGCGTACGACGTCCGGGGGACGGTGCCGGACCAGTGGGACGAGCGCACCGCCGAGGCGCTCGGGGCGGCCTTCACGCAGGTGCTCAACGATGCCGGCGAGCCGGGCGACGCCGTGCTGATCGCGCACGACATGCGGGCCACCGGCCCCGCCCTGGCCAGCGCCTTCGCCACCGGCGTGCGCGCCGAGGGCCGTACGGTGATCGAGCTGGGGTTGGGCTCCACCGACATGCTCTACTACGCCTCCGGCGCGCTGGGCCTGCCGGGCGCGATGTTCACCGCCAGCCACAACCCGGCGCAGTACAACGGCATCAAGATGTGCCGCTCCGGCGCCCGCCCGATCGGGCAGGACAGCGGCCTGGCCGACATCCGGGACCGGGCGCAGGCGCTGCTCGCCGCCGGTAAGCGCGTGGCCGGCGAGCCGCCCGCGCCGGCCCGGCGGCGGGACCTGCTGCCGGACTACGCCGCGCACCTGCGCAAGCTGGTCGACCTGTCGAGCATCCGGCCGCTGAAGGTGGTCGTCGACGCGGGCAACGGGATGGGCGGCTACACCGTGCCCACCGTGCTCGGCGAGGCCGCCCTGCCGGCCCTGCCGCTGGAGATCGTGCCGCTCTACTTCGAGCTGGACGGCACCTTCCCCAACCACGAGGCCAACCCGCTCGACCCGAAGAACCTGGTCGACCTCCAGCGCGCGGTGGTGGCGCACACGGCCGACATCGGGCTCGCCTTCGACGGCGACGCCGACCGCTGCTTCGTGGTCGACGAGCGCGGCGAGCCGGTCTCCCCGTCCGCGATCACCGCCCTGGTGGCGGCCCGTGAGTTGGCCAAGCACCCCGGCTCCACGGTGATCCACAACCTGATCACCTCCCGCGCGGTGCCGGAGATCATCCGCGAGCACGGCGGCCGGCCGGTGGTGGCCCGGGTCGGCCACTCGTTCATCAAGGCCGAGATGGCCCGCACCAACGCCGTCTTCGGCGGCGAGCACTCCGCGCACTACTACTTCCGGGACTTCTGGTTCGCCGACACCGGCATGCTCGCCGCCATGCACACGCTGGCCGCCCTCGGCGAGCAGTCCCAGCCGCTGTCGATCCTGGCCAGCATCTACGAGCGGTACGCCGCCTCCGGTGAGATCAACTCCACGGTGGCCGACCAGGCGGCGAAGGTCGCCGAGGTGCGCGCCGCGTACCCGGAGGCGGAGGTCGACGAGCTGGACGGCCTCACCCTGCGCTTCCCGGACGGGGCCTGGTTCAACCTGCGCCCCTCCAACACCGAGCCGCTGCTGCGGCTCAACGTGGAGGGCCCGACCGAGGAGCGGATGATCTCGCTGCGCGACGAGGTGCTGGAGCGCGTTCGCCGATAAGATCGCCTGCGCCGGTCGGCACCGCCGACCGGCGAGACCGCACACGTGGAAGGAGCCGCACCGTGGCCCTGGACCCGCAGTTGCTCGAGATCCTCGCCTGCCCGGACACACACCACGCCCCGCTGGACTACGACGCGCAGGCGCAGACCCTCACCTGCACCGAGTGCGGTCGCGTCTTCGAGGTACGCGACGACGTGCCGGTGCTGCTGCTGGACGAGGCGCGCGGCGGCCCGGAGGCGCAGCGGTGATGGACGGTTCGGCCGGGGTCAGCGGCCGGCGGGTGGCCGACGAGTCCGTCCTGGACGACCCGGACACCTTCGCCGAGCAGGACCCGGGCGGCATGCTCCGGTTCACCGCCTCGGCCGGCGCCCAGGTGCGCGAGTCGGCCGCCCTGGCCGCCGAGGCCAACCTGTCGCTGCTGGAGGACGACCTTCGCCCCCGGGCGGTCGTCATCGCCGGCATCGGCACCGCCGGGCGTACCGGTGACGTGCTCGCCACGGTCGCCGGGCCGCGCTGCCCGGTGCCGGTCATCCCGCACCGCAGCGCCGGCGTGCCCGGCTGGGTCGGCGCGGCCGACGTGGTGATCGCGGTCAGCGCCTCCGGTCGCAGCCCCGAGGCGCTCGGCGCCGCCGAGGCCGCGCACCGCCGGGGTGCCCGGCTGGTCGCCGTCGGGGCGCCCGACTCGCAGCTCCAGTCGGTCGCCGAGCGGGCCCGTGCCCCGTTCATCCCGGTGCCCCGGCGCGCCCCGGCCCGGGCCAGTCTCTGGGCGCTTACCGTGCCGGTTCTGCTCGCCGCCCGTACGCTCGGCCTCGTGAAGGTCAACGAGGCGGATCTGGCGGAGACCGCGGCCCGGCTGGACGCCGACGCCGACCGGTGCCGTCCCACCGCCGAGTCCTTCGTCAACCCGGCGAAGTCGCTGGCCCTCGGGCTGGCCGGGTCGATCCCGATCGTCTGGGGGTCCTCCCCGCTGGCCACCGTCGCGGCCCGGCGCTTCGGCGACACGCTGTCGGCCAACGCTCGCTACCCGGTGGTCACCGGGGCGCTCGGCGAGGCCGGCCGCGGGCGCGTCGGCCTGCTCGACGGCGTCTTCGGCGGCCTGGTCGAGTCGGCGCGGGACATCTTCGCCGACCGGGACGAGGCCGAGGGCGACCCGACCCGGCTGCGGCTGGTGCTGCTGCGCGACGGCGGGCTCAACGCCGAGGACGACACCGACGAGCCGCTCGCCGTCGAGGAGCGCCGCGCCGAGGCCGTGCAGACCCTCGCCGAGCGGCGCGGGGTGCGCTGCGACGTGGTGACCGCCGAGGGCGGCTCCGCGCTGGAGCGGCTCGCCTCGCTGGTGGCCGTACCCGACTTCGCCTCGGTCTACCTGGCCCTGGCCCACGGCCTGGACCCGATGGCGGTCCCGGCGATCACGGAGATGAAGGAGCTGTCGAACCAGTGAGCGAACGCAAGGGGCGAACGGTCCTGCTCAGCGGCGTGGCGACCGGTGTCGCGCGGCGGAACGGAGCGGGAGCGTGAGCGCGAACGGCGGGACGAAGGCGATCGTCGCCGCCCTGCTGGCCAACGTCGGCATCGCCGTCACCAAGTTCATCGCGTTCCTCCTGACGGGTTCCTCGTCGATGCTGGCGGAGTCGATCCACTCCGTCGCCGACTCCGGCAACCAGGGCCTGCTGCTGCTCGGCGGCAAGCGGGCCAAGCGCGAGGCCACCCCGCAGCACCCCTTCGGGTACGGCCGGGAGCGCTACATCTACGCGTTCATCGTGTCGATCGTGCTGTTCA
This sequence comes from Micromonospora sp. U56, assembly GCF_018070095.1. Lineage (NCBI taxonomy): Bacteria > Bacillati > Actinomycetota > Actinomycetes > Micromonosporales > Micromonosporaceae > Micromonospora > Micromonospora sp. U56. Next base: position 73,595 of record NZ_JAGPYL010000008.1, on the reverse strand, counting down.
GCGTCGGTGGTCTCTTCGCGCTGTACGAGGCGTACCACAAGTGGCACGAGGGGGGTGGCATCGAGGAGTACAAGGCGGTGCCGGTCGTCGTGCTGGTGGTCGCGATCATCATGGAGTCGTTCTCCTTCCGGACCGCGATCAAGGAGTCGAACCACGTCCGGGGCAACCAGTCCTGGGTGAAGTTCGTCCGCCGGGCCAAGGCGCCCGAGCTGCCGGTGGTGCTGCTGGAGGACCTCGGCGCGCTGGTCGGTCTGGTCTTCGCGCTCTTCGGTGTCAGCATGACCCTGATCACCGGTGACGGGGTGTGGGACGCCCTCGGCACCGCGATGATCGGTGTGCTGCTGGTGGCCATCGCGATCATCCTCGCCATCGAGACCAAGAGCCTGCTGCTCGGCGAGGGCGCGGAGACGCACGACATCGCCGCCATCGAGAAGGCGATCACCGAAGGCCCCGAGGTCGAGCGGATCATCCACATGAAGACGCTGTACCTGGGCCCCGAGGAGCTGATGGTCGCCGCGAAGATCGGCGTGTCGGCCCGCCACAGCGCCGAGGAACTGGCCCGCGGCATCAACACCGTCGAGGCGCGGATCCGCGCGGCCGTGCCGATCGCCCGGGTGATCTACCTGGAGCCGGACGTCTACAGCGCCGCCGCGGAGCGCGCCGGCACCGGTGCGGCCTCGCACACCGCCGTACCGGGGTCGGAGACCGAGCCGGGCGACGTCGCCGGGCGGGCCGGAGGCTGAGCATGGAGCTGCTGCACGGCCCGATCCGCGACTACGCCTGGGGGTCCCGCTCGGCCATCGCCGAGTTGCAGGGGCGCCCGGTGCCCAGCGACGGGCCGGAGGCGGAGCTGTGGCTGGGCGCCCACCCGGGCGCCCCGGCCACAGTCGAGCGCGGCGGCGAGCGGGCGAGCCTGGTCGACCTGGTCGCCGCCGAGCCGGGCCACTGGCTCGGCGAGCAGGTGGTCGACCGGTTCGGCACCCGGCTGCCGTTCCTGCTGAAGGTGCTCGCCGCCGACGCGCCGCTGAGTCTCCAGGCCCACCCGGACCCGGAGCAGGCCCGCGCCGGGTACATCGCCGACGGCGCGCGCGTCCAGGGGCGGCGCAACTACGTCGACCCGTACCACAAGCCGGAACTGCTGGTCGCGATCGCGCCGATGGAGGCGCTCTGCGGGTTCCGCGACCCGGCGGACTCGGCGGACGCGCTCGCCGCGTTCGGCGTACCCGCGCTGGAGCCGGTGGTTTCCGCGCTGCGCACCGGACCGACGGGCCTGCGGGACGCCGTGCGTCTGCTGTTGACCTGGCCGGCGGCGCAGCGCGCCGGGCTGGTCGACGCGGTGGTGGCGGCGCGCGTCGCCGGCCCGGATGCCGAACTGGCCCGGTCGCTGGCGGCCGACTACCCGGGCGACCCGGGAGTGCTGGTGGCGTTGCTGCTCAACCACGTGCGGCTGGCGCCGGGGGAGGCGATCTGGATGCCGGCCGGCAACCTGCACGCCTACCTGCGCGGCACCGGGGTGGAGATCATGGCGGCCAGCGACAACGTGCTGCGCGGCGGGCTCACGCCGAAGCACGTGGACGTCGACGAGCTGCTGCGGGTACTCCGCTTCGAGGTGCTGGCCGAGCCGGTGGTCATGGCGCGGCCGGTGGCGCCGGGCGTGGTCTGCTGGCCGGTGCCGGTCGAGGACTTCGCGCTGCACCGGGTGACGGTGGACGCGGCCACGCCCGAGCTGCGGCTGCCGCTGCCGGGGCCCCGGGTGGTGCTCTGCCGGGCCGGCCGGGTCTCGGTGGACGACGGGACCGGCCCGGTCACCCTCGCTCCCGGCCAGGCCGCCGTCGGGCCGGCCGCCGCGGGCCCGCTGGTCTTCACCGGCGTGGGTGAGGCGTTCGTCGCCACCGCCGGCCTCCGCTGACGCCTTGTCGAGCTGACTTGCCGGCCCTCGCACTCGCGACACGAGTCCGACTTTTCCGAAATAGCTTGACTCATCTCTGGCGCAGTGTGACTCTATGGGTACGCAGCGTTGTCGCGACGAAGGTCCGGTAGCGCGCGGGGAACCAAACCGGGGGGATGCACGGGGCGGCCGGCTCGTGGACGGAAAGTCTGTCCATCACCGACCGCCCCGTGCGCTGTCTCCGGCGGCCGCCCGTGCCGGGCTGGACCATGCGCGTAAGGTGGAAGGTCGTGCAGCACACCGTTCGACAGGAGCTTCCATGACCAGCACCCTCCCGGCGTCCACCAGTGGCGCCCGGCCGAGCACCCTCGCCGAGGGCGACTACAAGGTGGCGGATCTGTCGCTCGCCGAGTTCGGGCGCAAGGAGATCCGGCTCGCCGAGCACGAGATGCCCGGCCTGATGGCGATCCGCCGCGAGTTCGCCGACGCCCAGCCGCTCGCCGGCGCCCGGATCACCGGCTCGCTGCACATGACCATCCAGACGGCCGTCCTGATCGAGACCCTGGTCGCGCTCGGCGCGCAGGTCCGCTGGGCGTCCTGCAACATCTTCTCCACCCAGGACCACGCCGCCGCCGCGATCGTCGTCGGCCCGAACGGCACCCCCGAGGCCCCGGCCGGCGTACCCGTCTACGCCTGGAAGGGCGAGAGCCTGGAGGAGTACTGGTGGTGCACCGAGCAGGTGCTCGCCTGGCCCGACGGCGCTGGCCCCAACATGATCCTCGACGACGGTGGTGACGCCACCCTCCTCGTGCACAAGGGCGTCGAGTTCGAGAAGGCCGGGGTCGTCCCGCCGGTCGAGTCCGCCGACTCCGAGGAGTACGCGGTCATCCTCGGGCTGCTGCACCGCTCGCTCGCCGAGGACGGCCAGCGCTGGACCCGGATCGCCTCCGCCATCAAGGGCGTGACCGAGGAGACCACCACCGGCGTGCACCGGCTCTACGAGATGCACCGCGCCGGCACCCTGCTCTTCCCGGCCATCAACGTCAACGACTCGGTGACCAAGAGCAAGTTCGACAACAAGTACGGCTGCCGCCACTCGCTCATCGACGGCATCAACCGGGCCACCGACGTCCTCATCGGCGGCAAGATGGCGGTCGTCATGGGCTACGGCGACGTGGGCAAGGGCTGCGCCGAGTCGCTGCGCGGCCAGGGCGCCCGGGTCGTGGTGACCGAGGTCGACCCGATCTGCGCGCTCCAGGCGGCAATGGACGGCTACCAGGTCGCCACCCTGGACGACGTGGTCGAGAAGGCCGACATCTTCATCACCGCGACCGGCTGCTTCGACGTCATCACCAACGAGCACATGGCCCGGATGAAGCACCAGGCCATCGTCGGCAACATCGGCCACTTCGACAACGAGATCGACATGGCCGGCCTGGCCAAGCGCTCGGACGTCACCCGGGAGAACATCAAGCCGCAGGTCGACCTCTGGAAGTTCGACGACGGCCACGCCATCATCGTGCTCTCCGAGGGCCGCCTGCTGAACCTGGGCAACGCCACCGGCCACCCGAGCTTCGTGATGTCGAACTCGTTCGCCAACCAGACGATCGCCCAGATCGAGCTGTTCACCAAGACCGACGAGTACCCGGTCGGCGTGTACGTGCTGCCGAAGCACCTGGACGAGAAGGTCGCCCGGCTGCACCTGGACGCGCTGGGCGCCAAGCTGACCCAGCTCACCAAGGAGCAGGCCTCCTACCTCGGTGTCGCCATCGAGGGCCCGTTCAAGCCGGAGCACTACCGCTACTGAGTTCCGCCTCGAAAAGGACCGGGTCGGCCGCCGCGCGGCCGGCCCGGTCCTTTTCGCGTACGCCGCGCAGTCGGTCAGTGTGGGGTGCGGCGGGTGGGGCGGATCCAGGTCCAGACGCACCAGGCCAGCCAGGCCAGTGACACGGCGGCGGCCAGCGGGCGCAGCCGCAGCTCGCTGAGCACCACGACCAGCGCCAGCACCGCCAGCCAGGGCAGCAGGCCCCTCACGGTCGGCGTCCGGCGGCGTGGGGCTGGCCGGTGGTGAACCGCCGCCGGTGTGCCGGGTCGGCGGCCGCCGGCGTGGGGGCGGAAATCCCTGGCGACGGTGGGTCGGCCGGCGTGCTGGTGGAAGTGATCAAGGGGCCTCGTCCCGTCCGTGAACGTCGGGCCGATCCTGTCACGGGACGGACAGGTGAAGTCGTGGCGATCGACTTGACGGCACCAGGGGAGCAGGAGGAAGGTAAGTCTGCCCTTAGTTAAGTGAGGCTATCCTCATCACACCGGAGCATCGATGTTCGCCACGTACCTGATCGGCCTGCGTGAGGGCCTGGAAGCGACCCTGGTGGTCAGCATCCTGGTCGCCTTCCTGGTGAAGTCGCAGCGCCGGGACCGGCTGCCCCAGGTGTGGGCCGGCGTCGGTCTGGCCGTGGTGCTGTCGGTGCTCTTCGGCTGGCTGATCGAGTACACCTCCACCTCGCTGCTCGCCCGCTCCGAGGACCGCGAGCTGTTCGAGGCGGTGACCTCCGTCGCGGCCGTGGTCTTCGTGACCTGGATGATCTTCTGGATGCGCAAGGCCGCCCGGACGATCGCCGGCGAGCTGCGGGGCAAGCTCACCGAGGCGCTGGCGGTCGGCTCGCTCGCGGTGGCCGGCATGAGCTTCCTCGCGGTGATCCGGGAGGGGCTGGAGACCGCCCTGATCTTCTACTCCGCCGCCCAGGGCGCGGCGGGGGACAGCGGTCCGCTGCTGGCGCTGATCGGCGGCATCGTCACCGCCGTGGTGATCGGCGTCCTGCTCTACGCCAGCGCGCTGCGGATCAACCTGTCGACGTTCTTCACCTGGACCGGCGCGCTGCTCATCCTCGTCGCCGCCGGCATCCTCAAGTACGGCGTGCACGACTTCCAGGAGGCCGATGTCCTGCCCGGCCTGAACGACCTGGCCTTCGACATCACCTCGGTGCTCGACCCGAACACCTGGTACGCCGCCCTGCTCGCCGGGATGTTCAACATCACCGCCACCCCGAGCGTGCTCGAGATGGTCGCCTGGGCCGCCTACGCCGTGCCGGTGCTGTTCCTCTTCCTCCGCAAGCCGTCGCCCGCCGGCAAGCCGACCGCCCCGGCCGCGACGCCGACTCCGCCCACGACCGCCCCGGCCGGTGAAGCCGCCCCGGCCACAGGCGTCGCCCCGGCCGGTGAAGCCGCCGGGTCCGACATCGACCGCCCGGCCTCCGCGCCGCAGCACGCCTGAACCCACCTGCTCCCGAGGAGACAGAAACTGATGCGTACCACCCGCTTCCTGGTGCTCGCCGCCGCCGGCGTGCTGGCCGTCACCGGTGTGACCGCCTGCAGTGACGGCAAGGAGCAGGACGGCGCGAAGGGCGCCAACGCGGTGAAGGTCAAGGCCAGCGACACCACCTGCGAGGTCGACGTCACCGCCCTCGACGCCGGCCAGGCGACCTTCACCATCACCAACTCCGGCAGCAAGGTCAACGAGTTCTACGTGTACGCCGCCGGTGACCGGGTGATGGGCGAGGTGGAGAACATCGCCCCGGGGCTCAGCCGCGAGCTGCGCGTCGAGCTGCCCGCCGGGACGTACGAGACCGCGTGCAAGCCCGGGATGAGCGGCCGGGGCATCCGGGGCGCGCTGAAGGTCAGCGGTACCGCCGCGACCGTCGCGCCGGACGCCGCGCTGGCCCAGGCCACCGCCAGCTACCAGCGGTACGTGGCCAGCCAGACCGGCGCCCTGCTGACCAAGACCGAGGAGTTCGTCGCCGCGGTCAAGGCCGGTGACGTGGCCAAGGCCAAGGCGCTCTACCCGGTCGCCCGCACCTACTGGGAGCGGATCGAGCCGGTGGCGGAGATCTTCGGCGACCTCGACCCCAGGATCGACGGCCGCGAGGAGGTCATCGAGGAGGGGATGGAGTTCACCGGCTTCCACCGGATCGAGAAGGACCTCTGGCAGTCCGGCGACATCAGCAGGGACGGCCCGATCGCCGACCGGCTGCTCGCCGACGTCAAGGAGATCGTGGCCAAGGCCAACGCCGAGAAGCTCAACCCGCTCCAGCTCGCAAACGGCGCCAAGGAGCTCCTCGACGAGGTCGCCAGCGGCAAGATCACCGGCGAGGAGGACCGCTACTCGCACACCGACCTCTGGGACTTCAACGCCAACCTGGAGGGTTCGAAGGCTGCGATCGCCGCGCTGCGCCCGGCCCTGGAGCAGCGCTCGCCCGAGCTGGTCACCCAGCTCGACACGGAGTTCGCCAACGTCGAGAAGGCGCTCGGGCAGCACCGGGCCGGTGACGGCTGGAAGCTGCACACCGAGCTGAGCAAGGCCCAGCTCAAGGAGCTGTCCGACAGCATCAACGCCCTCGCCGAGCCGATCAGCAAGGTCGCTGCCGTCGTCGCCCGATGACGGCCGGTCCCACAGGAGAACCGATGAGCGAGCAGAGCAGCGCGTCCACCACGTCCGCCGAGCCTCCCCGGGGCGGGCTGTCCCGGCGACGGGCCATCACCCTCGCCGGGGTCGGGGTCGCCGGGGTGGCCGGCGTCGCCGCCGGCGCGGGCGCGCTGCTGCGCGACGCCGACCAGGCGGTGGCCGGCGACGTGGCGGCCGGCGCGGTGCCGTTCCACGGCGAGCACCAGGCCGGCATCACCACCCCCGCGCAGGACCGGCTGCACTTCGTCGCCTTCGACGTGATCACCAAGGACCGGGCCCGGCTGGTGGCGCTGCTCCAGGAGTGGACGGCCGCCGCCGCCCGGATGACCGCCGGCCGGGACGCCGGGGTGATCGGCGCGGTCGACGGCATGCCGGAGGCCCCGCCGGACGACACCGGTGAGGCGCTCGGCCTGCCGCCGTCGCAGCTCACCCTCACCATCGGCTTCGGCCCGACGCTGTTCCGGGACGGGCAGGGCCGGGACCGGTTCGGCATCGCCGATCGCCGCCCCGCCGCCCTGGCCGACCTGCCGCACTTCGCCGGGGACGCGCTGCGCCCGGAGATCTCCGGTGGCGACCTCTGCGTGCAGGCGTGTGCCAACGACCCGCAGGTGGCGGTGCACGCCATCCGCAACCTGGCCCGGATCGGCATGGGCGTGGTCAGCGTCCGCTGGTCGCAGCTGGGCTTCGGGCGTACCTCGTCGACCTCCCGGGACCAGGCGACGCCGCGCAACCTCTTCGGCTTCAAGGACGGCACCGCCAACCTCAAGGCGGAGGACGCCGGGCTGCTGCGCGAGCAGCTCTGGGCCCAGCCCGGTGACGGGCCGGACTGGATGACCGGCGGGTCGTACCTGGTCACCCGGAAGATCCGGATGCAGGTCGAGACCTGGGATCGCACCTCGCTGGTCGAGCAGGAGCAGATCGTCGGGCGGACCAAGGGCGTCGGCGCGCCGCTGGGCCGCCGCGACGAGTTCGACGAGCCCGACTTCGATGCCAAGGGCGACGACGGGGAGCCGGTGATCGCCGACGTCGCGCACGTGCGGCTCGCCCACCCCAGCCGCAACAACGGCGCCCGGCTGCTGCGCCGGGGCTACAACTTCGTGGACGGGTCCGACGGGCTGGGTCGCCTCGACGCCGGACTCTTCTTCATCGCGTACCAGCGGGACCCGCGCAAGCAGTTCGTGCCGATCCAGACCCAGCTCGCCCGCCACGACGTGATGAACGAGTACCTGCGGCACGTCTCCAGCGCGCTCTTCGCCTGTCCGCCCGGCGTCCGGGACGCCGCCGACTGGTGGGGCCGCTCGCTCTTCAGCTGACCGTTTCCCGCCGCCGCCGCCGTCCGGTCGAGCGGGCCAACGTGCCAGCAGCCGGTCCGACGGCCGTCAGGCCGGGGGTGCGGGCGGGCCTGATGCCGGGCGGGGGGCCGGGACCGCGGGCCGGAGGCCGGCCGGGGTGGCGTCCGCGGTCCCCCCGACGGGTACGGCGGGGGTGGCCGGGGTCGGGGACAGCTCGGGCCAGAGGCTGGCGGTGAGCGTGCGGGCCCGCCGCAGCCGTAGCGCCCCACGGCGGTTGCGTTCGGCCAGCACGGCGGCCAGCAGCAGCGGCTCCGGTACGCGGGCCGGCGGTGGCGGCGTCGTCACCGCGGCCACCTCGCTCCACAGTGCCCGCGCCAGCAGGGTCCGCGACGGCTCGGCGAACCGGTGCGCCCGGGTCAGGTACTGCCGCAGGGCCAGGGCCAGCGGGTCGTCCAGCCGGGTCAGGTCCAGGCGAACCGCCCAGCCGGTCAGCGGCGGGATGATCATCGGTGCCGGCAGCCAAGGCTGCTGGGTGCGGGTGTGCACCACCATCGTGCCGGCCACCAGGTCGCCCAGCCGCCGGCCGCGCCGGTCGGTGAGCATCACCGCCACGCCGGCGACCCAGCTCAGCAGCGGCAGCACCAGACCGGGCCACTCCACCGCGACCCCGACCAGCGCCCGGCTCAGCGACTGCCGTACCCCGACCGGGCCGCCGTCGGCGCTGACCACCCGCAGCCCGACGGCCAGCTTGCCCGGGGTGCGGCCGTGGTTGAAACGTTCGAAGAGCACCGGGTAGCCGACCAGCAGCAGCACCAGCAGGACGGTCGCCAGCGCGTTCAGCAGGGCGCCGTCCACGCCGGGCAGGGCGTTCAGCGACAGGCCCGCCAGCGCCATCGCGAGCAGCACCACCAGGACCAGCTGGACCGCGACGTCCAGCAACAGCGCCAGCACCCGGGAGCCCAGCCGAGCCGCCCGCACGTCCAACTGGACGGCCTCGCCGCTGACCAGGCCGGCGTCGGCGCCCGTCGGGGAACGGTCGGCCGCGCCGGTCGCGGCAGGCACCGGTGGTTGCGCTCTCACCCGCACAGTGAACACTATGAGCGCCGGACGGGGGAGGACGAGTGGATCTCGACGCGTACGTCGCCGAGCACCAACACGAGTGGCGGCGGCTGGAACAGCTCTGCGACCGGCGTCGGCTGGACGCCGACGAGGTCGACGAGCTGGTGGCGCTCTACCAGCGGGCCGCCACCCACCTGTCCGCGCTGCGCAGCCGCTCACCCGACCCCGGTCTGGTCAGCCGGCTCTCCCAGCTGGTGCTGCGCGCCCGGGCCCGGGTGACCGGCCGGCGCGGCGCGTCCTGGTCCGCGGTGGCCCGGTTCGTCACCGTCGGCTTCCCGGGCGCCGTCTACCGCGCCTGGCCGTGGTGGTGCGCGGTGGCGACCGGGTTCAGCCTGCTCAGCGGCTTCCTCATCTGGTACGTCGCCGGCCACCCGGAAACCGCCGCGGCGTTCATCGGACCGCAGGCGGCGGCCGAGTTGGTCGAGTCGGGCTTCGCCGGCTACTACACCGAGTTCTCCGCGCCGACCTTCGCCTTCCACCTGTGGACCCACAACGCCTGGGTAGCCGCCCAGTGCCTGGCGTCCGGCGTGCTGGTGGTGCCGGTGTTCTACCTGCTGTGGCAGAACGCGCTCAACGTCGGCGTGGTCGGCGGCGTGATGGTCTCCTACGGCCGGGCCGACGTCTTCTTCGGACTGATCACCCCGCACGGCCTGCTGGAGCTGACCGGGGTCTTCGTCGCCGCCGGGGTGGGCCTGCGGACGGCGTGGGCGTGGATCTCGCCGCCGGCGCACCTGAGCCGGGGCCGGGCCGTCGCCGAGGCGGGCCGCTCGGCGATCCTGGTCGCCGTCGGCCTGGTCGGGCTCTTCGCGGTCTCCGCGCTGCTGGAGGCCTTCGTCACCCCGGCGCCGGTGCCGATCGCGCTGCGCGTGGCGCTCGGGGCCATGGTCTGGCTGGGCTTCCTCGGCTACGTGGTGGTCCTCGGCCGCCGGGCGGTTTCCGCCGAGCGCACCGACCCCTGGCTGGCCGAACTCTGGGCCTCCACCGACCCCGCCCGCGCCTGGCACCGACCGACCCCGACCGCCGACCCCGCTGGTCGCTGACCTGACCCACACCACCCGGACCGCCAGCAGGGCCGGGTGGGTCTCAGAGTTGGCCGAGGGCCTTGAGGCGGAGGTAGGTGTCGGCGACCGTGGGGGCGAGGCGGTCCGCCGGGGCGTCCACCACGGTCCCGCCGTACCGGGCGAGGGCGGCGCGCACCCGGTCCCGCTCGGCCAGCGCCCGCCAGCCCGCCGCCGCCGCGTAGGCGTCCTCGGGCCGGGTCGGCGCGGCGGTGGTCAGCCGGGTGAGTACCGGGTCGTGCACGGCGGCCACCACCACCCGGTGCCGGGCGGCCAGCCGGGGCAGCACCGGCAGCAGGCCCTCGCCCAGCGCGCCGGCCTCCAGCGCGGTGAAGAGCACCACCAGGCTGCGCTGCCGCTCCCGGCGGAGGATCTCCCCGACGATCAGCTCGAAGTCCGTCTCCACCAGCGCCGGTTGCAGCGGCGCCAGCGTGGTCACCAGCTTGCCGAGCAGGGTGGGGCGTCCGCTGCCGGTGACCGTGGCCCGGATCGCGGCGTCCGCGGCGATCAGGTCGACCCGGTCGCCGGCCCGGGCGGCGAGCGCGGTGAGCAGCAGCGCCGCGTCGATCGCGGTGTCCAGCCGGGGCTCGTCGCCGACGCGTACCGCCGAGGTGCGGCCGGTGTCCAGCACGCAGACCAGCCGGCGGTCCCGCTCCGGCCGCCAGGTGCGGACCAGCACGTCGGCCCGCCGGGCGCTGGCCCGCCAGTCGATCGAGCGGACGTCGTCGCCGACCACGTACTCGCGCAGGGTGTCGAACTCGGTGCCCTGGCCGCGTCCCCGGGTGACCTGCATGCCGTCGATCACCCGCAGCCGGGAGAGCTTCTCCGGCAGGTGCCGCCGGGAGTCGAAGCGGGGCAGCACCCGCAGGGTCCAGGCCGGGGTGACCGGTCGCCCGGCGCGCTGCCGGAAGGCCAGCCCCAGCGGGCCCAGCGAGCGCACCGCCAGGGCCACCGCGGGCCGGTCGCCGCGCCGGGTCGGGGTGAGCCGGCTGGGCAGCAGCGCGTCGCCGCCCGCCGGTACCGGCACGACCCGCTCCGGTGGCAGGTCCGGCCGGGCCCCCGCCGAGGGCACCCAGGCGTCGCGGACCTGGGCGCGCAGCGTACGGCCGGAGGTGTTGGTCAGGCGCAGCGCGACGGTGGCGGTGCCGCCGAGCCGGACGGTCCGGTCGCCCTCCCGGGTGGCGGTGACCGTGTGCAGCGGCGCGGCCAGCGCCCAGTCCAGGGCGCAGAGCAGCAGCACCGCGCCGGTCATCGCGACGACCCCGAGGAACGGGTCCGGCCACACCGGCAGGGTCAGCGCGCCCCCCAGCAGCAGGACGGCCGCCCGCCAGGTCATCGCGGCGTCGGCACGGTGGCGAGCACCGTGTCCAGCACCGCGTCCACGCCGACGCCCTCCAGTTCCACCTCCGGGCGCAGCCGCAGCCGGTGCCGCAGCGTGGGCCGGGCGGTGGCCTTGACGTCGTCCGGGGTGACGTGGTCCCGCCCGGCCAGCCAGGCCCACGCCTTCGCCGTGTTGAGCAGGGCCGTCGCGCCCCGGGGCGAGGCGCCCAGCTCCAGCGCCGGGGTGGCCCGGGTGGCCCGGCACAGGTCCACGATGTAGCCGAGGACGGGCTCGGCCAGGTACACCCGGCCGACCGCCGCCCGGGCGGCGGCCAGGTCGGCGGCGGTGGCGACCGGTCGTACGCCGGCGGCGGCCAGGTCCCGCGGGTCGAAGCCGGCGTGGTGGGCCCGCAGCACGCCCAGTTCCTCGTCCCGGCTGGGCAGCGGCACGGTGAGCTTGAGCAGGAACCGGTCCAGCTGCGCCTCCGGCAGCGGGTACGTGCCCTCGTACTCGATGGGGTTCTGGGTGGCGGCGACGATGAACGGGTCGGGCAGCGGCCGGCGGGCGCCCTCGACGGAGACCTGCCGCTCCTCCATGACCTCCAGCAGCGCCGACTGGGTCTTCGGCGGGGTCCGGTTGATCTCGTCGGCGAGCAGCAGGTTGGTGAAGACCGGCCCCTCCCGGAAGGTGAACGCGGCGGTGTGCGGGTCGAAGATCAGCGAGCCGGTGACGTCGCCCGGCATCAGGTCCGGGGTGAACTGCACCCGCTTGGAATCCAGGTCCAGCGCCGCGGCGACCGTCCGGATCAGCAGCGTCTTGGCCACTCCCGGTACGCCCTCCAGCAGCACGTGCCCCCGGCACAGCAGCGCGATCACCAGCCCGGTGACCACGGCGTCCTGCCCGACGACCGCCTTGGCCACCTCGGCGCGCAGCCGGTGCAGGGCGGCACGGGCGTCGTCCGCGCCGGCGGTCGCGGTCGCGGCGGATGCGACGGGGTGGGTCACCGGAGGTCTCCTTCGGTCGGGTGGTCGGGGGGTGCCGCGACCGTACGGGTCACCCGGTCCAGCGACCGGGCCAGTGCCAGCAGTTCGGCGTCGGAGGACGGCTCCCCGCCGTACAGCAGCTCGTGCGCCTCGTCGGTGGTGCCGCCGGTCCGCGCGGCGACCAGCGCGGCCACCTCGGTGGGCGGGGTGGTGGCGGGCAGGTTGAGCCGGGCGGCGAGCCGGTCGAGCGCGGCGGCGCGCAGCGTGTCGGCGGCCGGGCCACGGGCGCGGGCGCGCTGGTAGAGCCGCGCTCGGCCGAGGACCGTCTCGGCGGCGCGCACCCGCACCGGCAGGGGCTCGGCGACCGGCGGGCCGAGCCGGCGGGCCCGCCAGAGCACCACCAGCAGCGCGGCCAGCGCGAGCTGCACCAGCAGCGCCCAGAACCAGGCGGGGAACGCCGCCCAGAGCGGGTTCTGCCGGTCCGGCCGTTGGGCCTGTTCCTGCTCCTGGTCCCCGCCGTCGGACGGGTCGCCGTCGGAGTCGCCGGAGCCGCCCGGGTAGCCGCCGCCGGGCCGCCCGCCGTTGCCGTCACCGCTGCCGTAGGTGGTCGAGCCGCCGGGGGTGGGCGACCAGGCGGGTTCGCCGTTGCTGCCGGTGCCGAAGTGCGGAGGCGGGGCGGGTCCGTCCAGGTCGAGCCAGACCACCCGGCCGTGGCCGCCGAGCAGCCCGGTGGCCAGCGCCTGGTTGCCCCACTCGCCGATCCGGTCGTTGCGGAACGGGTCGCCGGCGCCGATCACCACCACGTCCGCCGCCCAGGGCAGGTGCACCAGTCCGCCGGAGTAACAGGTGCGCAGGGTGGTGGCGAAGCCGGCGGGTGGGGCGTACCGCTGGAGCTGGGCGGCGGCGGTGCCGGCCCGGGCGGCCTCGGGCAGCGGGCAGGACACCCCGTCGGCGTCCGGGGCGACGGCCCGGGTGGCCCAGCGCCGGTCGGCCCGCACCACCGGCAGGGCCACCGCCTCCAGCACCCGCAGGGACGGGTCGACCAGGACCAGCCGGCGGCCGGGCGGCAGGTCGCCCAGCGCGCCGACGGTGTCCGGGTGCAGCAGCTCCGGCGCCGGTACGAAGAGCGTCGCCGGCCCGGTGTCGAGCGCCAGCAGGGCCCGCAGGGTGTCCGTCTCCCGCTGCACGGTGACGCCCTGCCCGCGCAGCGCCTCGGCCAGCCGGCTGCCGCCGTCGTCGTTGGTCGCCACCGGGGAGAGGTAGCCGCGCTCGGTGGTGTCCGGCTGGTCGACCGCGTGGGTGACCACGGTGATCGTGAGCAGCGCGGCGGCCAGCGCGAACGGGATCACCAGCCGGTGCCAGCGGCGTCGCCGCCGGGGCGGGGGCTGGGGCGGGGCGGTCGAGGGGGCGGCCGGCGGTGCGGCGGTGGCGGTCATCGCGGCTCCTCCGGACCGCCGGCCAGCACCCGGTCCAGTTCGTCGGCGAGCTCCCGCATCCGCCGGTCGTGCTCGGCGGAGGCGGTACGCCGGGCGTACCAGAGCTCGGAGAAGATCGTGCCCGCGGCGCGGAGCGTCGGGTCGACCGGGGGCCGGTTGCGGGCCGCCGCCTCGGTCAGCTCGGTGACGGTCATGCCGGCGCGCTGCTCGACCGCCCCGGTGGCGACCAGCCGGCGGACCATGCCGCGCAGCCGTTCCCGTACCGCCTCGGCGAAGCGGCCCTCGGCGGCCAGCCGGTCGGCCAGGGAGAGCGCCGGCCCGGGGGTCGGTGCCGCGTCGCCCGTCCGGGGCCGGGGCAGCTCCGGGGTCTCGGCGGCGGGCCGGGTCCGGCGGCGCCGCCGCCAGCGGGGCAGCCGGAAGCGGAGCCGGGGCAGCCGGAGCCGGGGCAGCCGGAGGCGGAATCGGGGCAGCCGGAGGCGGAATCGGGGCAGCCGGAGGCGGAGGCCGGGCAGCCGGAGGCGGCGTCGGCGGAGCCGGAGCCGGGGCAGTCGGCGCGGCACCCACGCCGGCCAGTGGTACCAGGCCAGCGCGGCCAGCCCGGCGGCCAGCAGAAGCAGCAGCGCCGCCAGCGGCAGCGGCAGCAGGTCGCCGAGCGCGGCGGTGGCCTCGGTCCACCAGCGGCTGAAGCTCATCGGTCGGCCGCCAGCAGGACGGGCTCGGCGAGGCCGGCCGGGGAGCGGGCGAGCCGGATGTCGAGGCCCTCGGTGCGCATCCGGTTGTCGAGGTGGATCACCGCGTCCAGGCAGGCCAGCGCCGGGTAGGCGATGGTGTTCACGCCGGCCCAGACCGTGATGGCGGCGACCTGGGCCAGGGCCGGGTCGCCGAGATCGATCAGGTCGAGGGAGTCGAGCCCGGTGAGGACGCCCAGGCCGAGGCCGACCCGCAGGATCCACCAGCCGAGATAACCGAGCAGCCGGACGGCGCCGGCCTGCCCGCCGCCGCGCACGGCGAGCCGCGCCGCGCGGCCGACCGCCCGCTCCACCGGTACCCGGTCCACCGCCAGCGCGGCCGCGACGGAGCCGAACAGGGCGTACGCGACGAACCAGAGGGGGCCCATCAGGCCGGCGAGCATGACGACGAGGCCGACCAGGAGCGCGAGGAGCAGGGTGGCGCCGTAGCGGGCGCCCCGGGGGCGGAGCAGTTCGCGTACGCCGGCGCGGCGGCCGAGCAGCGCGGCGCCGGCGGCCCGGGCGGCCGGGTTGCCGAGCAGCGTGACGATCACCGCCTCGCTCGCCGCGCCCAGCGCCAGCAGGAACCACAGCGCGGCGAACCCGTCGACGCCCAGCAGCCAGCTCGGCGGCTCGACGCCGGCGGCCAGCCGCAGCGGGTGGAGCAGGAGCTGCTCGCCGACGGCGAACAGGGCGCCCAGCGGGAGCAGCAGCCGGCCCTGGGTACGCAGCAGCAGCACGGCCGAGTCGAGCAGCTCGCCGACGGTGAGCGGGCGCCTCGGGAGCACGGCGGTCGGGCCGACGTCGGGCACGCGTACTCCTGCTCCTGACGGGTCTCGGTGGCGGGCGGCGGGCACCCGGGGGATCATGGTGACACGGCCCGTCCGATCGGGTGGACCCGCACGCCGCGCGGCCCTCGCGGATGACCTTCGGCGGCGGTCTTCCGCGTGGGACGTGCGGTGACACCACCCTCGGCAGTACCGTGCCGGGTGACGCCGATCCCACCGAACTGAACGGGGATGGAAACATAAATCCCATGAGAGCCCGGGTACTGGTGGTCGACGACGACCCCGCGCTCGCCGAGATGCTCGGCATCGTCCTGCGCAGCGAGGGCTTCCTGCCCTCGTTCGTCGCCGACGGGGAACGGGCGTTGGCCGCGTTCCGGGACAATCGACCCGACATCGTGCTGCTCGACCTGATGTTGCCCGGTATGAGCGGTATCGACGTGGCCCGGGCGATCCGCACCGAATCGGGCGTGCCGATCGTGATGCTGACCGCCAAGAGCGACACCGTCGACGTGGTCCTCGGCCTGGAGTCCGGCGCCGACGACTACGTGGTCAAGCCGTTCAAGCCCAAGGAGCTGGTCGCCCGGATGCGGGCCCGGCTGCGGCGCGGCGAGGACGTCGCCCCGGAGATGTTGACGATCGGGCCGCCCGGCAACCAGATCACCATCGACGTGCCGGCCCACACGGTCAGCCGGGACGGCGAGGAGGTGAAGCTGACGCCGCTGGAGTTCGACCTGCTGGTCGCGCTCGCCCGCAAGCCGCGCCAGGTCTTCACCCGCGAGGTGCTGCTGGAGCAGGTCTGGGGCTACCGGCACGCGGCCGACACCCGGCTGGTGAACGTGCACGTGCAGCGGCTGCGCGCCAAGATCGAGCCGGATCCGGAGCGCCCGGAAATCATCCTCACCGTTCGGGGCGTGGGCTACAAGGCGGGTACCGGATAGCCTGGTCGCACCGTGACCAGCTCCCCGACCCCCCACTCCCGCACCCCCGCCGGCTGGCGACCCGCCGCGCGGGTGCTCTGCCGTGCCCTGGTGGGTCAGGGCCTCGGCCTGCACCAGACCTGGCGGCGGTCGTTGCAGGTGCGGGTGGTCACCATCACGCTGGTGGCCTCCAGCCTGCTGGTCGGCGGCTTCGCCTACCTGATCGCCGACAAGATCACTAACATCCTGGTGGAGAACGCCCAGACCGACGTGCTGCTGCGGCTGCGCAGCGGCAGCGACTACTCGGCGAAGCAGTTCAACCTCTACAGCCAGCCGCAGGAGGCCCAGCTCCAGGACACCATCGAGGGCACGGTCAACTACCTGGCCGGGGGCGACCCGCAGCAGGCCAGCGGGGTGGTCGTGGCGATCACCGCCGACAGCTACGCGGGGATCATCGAGACCCGGACCTCCCCGGCGACCGACGTCCGGCCGCTGATCAGCCGGGAGCTGCGGGCCGCCGTCGCGGACGGCAAGGTCGCCCACCAGGTCCGCACCGGCCGGCTCGGCGGCCCGAGGACCAAGTACCTGGTGTACGGCTCGCCGGTGCCGACCCGCTTCGGCCAGCTGGAGCTCTACTACCTGGTCCCGCTGACCCGGCAGGACGCCACCGCCGCCGACGCCCGGGCCACCGTGCTCGCCACCGGGGTGGCCCTGGTGCTGCTGCTCGGCCTGCTCGCCGCCCTGGTCACCCGCCTGGTGGTGACCCCGGTCCGGGTGGCCGCCCGGACCGCCCAGCGACTCTCCGCCGGCCTGCTCGACCAGCGGATGGTGGTCAACGGCGAGGACGACCTGGCCCTGCTGGCCGCCTCGTTCAACCAGATGGCGACCAACCTGCAACGGCAGATCCTCCGGCTGGAGGAGATGTCCCGGTTGCAGCGCCGGTTCACCTCGGACGTGTCGCACGAGCTGCGTACCCCGCTCACCACCGTCCGGATGGCCGCCGACCTGATCTTCGCGGAGCGCGACGAGTTCGACCCGGCCGTCGCCCGCAGCGCCGAGCTGCTCCAGGCCGAGCTGGACCGGTTCGAGGAGCTGCTCACCGACCTGCTGGAGATCAGCCGCTTCGACGCCGGCTTCGCCATGCTCGACGCCGAGCCGACCGACCTGGTGCCGGTGGTGCACCGGGTCGCCGACCGGCTGGCCGGCCTGGCCGAGCGGGCCGGCGTGCCGATCCACCTCGACGTGCCGACCACGCCGGTCATCGCCGAGGTCGACCCCCGCCGGGTCGAGCGGGTGCTGCGCAACCTGGTCGGCAACGCGGTCGAGCACGGCGAGGCGAAGCCGGTGCTGATCACCCTCGGCATGGACCAGACCGCCGTCGCGATCACCGTGCGCGACCACGGCGTCGGGCTCAAGCCGGGGGAGGAGAAGCTGGTCTTCAACCGCTTCTGGCGGGCCGACCCGTCCCGGGCCCGGCAGACCGGCGGGACGGGCCTGGGCCTGTCGATCAGCCTGGAGGACGCCCGGCTGCACGGCGGCTGGCTGGAGGCGTGGGGTGCGCCCGGGCAGGGCGCCCAGTTCCGGCTCACCCTGCCGGCCCGCGCCGGGGACCGACTGACCACCTCGCCGCTGCGGCTGGTGCCGGCCGACGCCGCGTTGCCGTTCGGCGGCCCCCGCCCCGGCGAGCTGCTGGCGATCGGCCCCGCCGGCGAGGGCACCCTGGCCATCGGGCCGGCCCCCGCCGCCGGCGACGACCGGGCGGAGGTGCGTTCGTGAGCGTGAGGGCGCGCGGGCGGGCGCTGGCCGGCGCGCTCTGCGCCGCGCTGCTGACCGTGGCCGGCTGCGGCATCCCGGAGCACACCGAGGTGCAGGTGGACGGGTCCGGGCCGGCGGTGGCGGCCGGCTCGTCCAGCTCCCGCCGCAGCGAGCCGCCCGCCCGCGCGGCCGCCGGCAACGACCGGGAGACCTTCGTCCACAACTTCCTCTCCGCCGCGGCGGGCGAGCCGGACCGGGCGTACGCGAAGGTCAAGCAGTTCATCGCGCCGGAGAACAAGAGCCGCCTGCAGGAGAAGCAGGGCAGCGAGGTCGCGGTCAACGTGATCCGGCTGACCGAGAACCCGGTGATCACCGAGAACGCCAACGGGCTCTTCTCCGTGCTCCTGCGGGTGCAGCAGATCGGTGTGCTGCGGTCCAACGGCGTCCTGGCTCCCCCGGTGGCCACCGAGCGGGAGTACCGGTTCACCCTGCGCGGCGCCGTCTCGCCGGGGCAGCAGGGCACCGAGGAGGCCGGCCTCTTCGTCACCGACCCGCCGAACGTGCTGCTGCTCAGCGAGGTGGCGCTGCGGGAGTACTACCAGAACCGGCCGGTGTACTTCTGGAACTCGGACCAGACCCGCCTGGTCGCCGACCAGCGATACCTGCCGCTGGCGGTGCCGGACGAGCGACGGGTCAGCGAGGTGGTCAAGTGGCTGCTCGCCGGCCCGTCGGAGTGGCTGCGTCCGGCTGCCCGGCCCCTGCCGGACCGCACCGCGCTGATCAACAACGCGATCGAGACGGACGGCCGCTGGGAGGTCACCCTCGAACTGCCGGGTGACGACAACCGCGAGCTGGGCAGGATCGGCATCCAGCTCGCCTGGTCGCTGCCGGAGCTGGACGGCCAACTCCAGCTCACCACCCGCAACCAGTCCCGGGTGGCGATCGCGGACCTCGACCAGCACCGCCTGGCGCACCCGCTCTACCCGGTCGACGACGCCCCGCAGCGGTTCACCGTCTACGACGGCGCGGTCCACGCGCTGAACTTCCCGGGCGAGGCCAGCGGGGTGGTGCCGCTCATGCCGGCCGACAACCGCAACGTCGTCTCGGCCGGGATCAGCCGGGTCGAGGACAGGACTTTCGCCGCCCTGGTGGTCGGCGCCCCGGGCGGCCGGCAGCGGCTGGCCGTCGGATCCGGCACCGCCACGGTGGAGGGCGTCCACCGGGGCACCCAGACCTTCGGCGCGATGGGGCGCCCGGTGTGGCTGCGCTCGCTCGACCCCGGCCAGCCGTACGGGCTGGTGGTCGCGGACGGCCAGCTCTACCGCTTCGACGACCGGGCCCGGACGGTTCCGGTCCCGTTGACCGCCGCCGGCCGGGTGACGGCGGTGGCCGGCTCGCTGGACGGGCACCGGCTCGCCCTGGTGATCGACGGTCAGCTGCACCTGGCGGCGGTGAACCTGGCCGGCGGCCTGGTCTCGGTCGGCCCGGCCCGCGCGGTGGCCACCTCGCTGCGCGACCTGTCCGCGGTCGACTGGGCGGACGAGAACACCCTGGTCGTGGCCGGTACGGCGGACCGTTCGGCGGTCTACTACGTGAGCACCGACGGTGCGCTGGAGACCGCGCTGGTGGCCGACGTGGGCGCCCGGGTGACGCACCTGGTCGCGTACCCGACGAACCCGGTGGTGCCGCTGCCCTTCGCGCTGATCATGTACGAGGCGAACGGGGTCGCCTACCGCTATCCCTCGCCGGACACCATCCGGCGCGACCAGGTGCTGGAGGTGGCGCCGCCACCGGCCGGCGTTCGCCCGGGCAGCCCGACCGCCCCCTTCTTCCTGTACTGAGGGCGTCGTGCGGGCGGTCGGCGGGCACTGGGCGGACCTGACCGAGCTGGTGCTGCCGCGCGGCCGCGCGGGCAGCCGGCGGCCCGGTTCGGCGAGCCGGCGGGGGTTCTGCCCGGCCGGCGCCGACGCGCTCGGCGCGCTGCGCCCCGCCCCGGCGCGCCCCACCCCCGCCCCGCCCGACCTGCCGCCCTGCCATGCCCTCGGCCCGTACGCCGGGCCGTTGCGGGAGGCGTTGCTGACGTACAAGGAACGGGGTCGGCACGGTCTGGCCGGGCCGTTGGGCGCGCTGCTGGCCGAGGTGGTGGCCGACGCGGTGGGCCCGGCGCGGCCGGTGCTGCTGGTGCCGGTGCCGGACACCGCGGCGGCGGCCCGGTCCCGCTACGGCGACCACCTGGGGCGGTTGGCCCGGCACGCGGCCCGGCGGCTGCGTGGTGCGGGGTGGGACGTGCGGACCGCCCGGCCGCTGCGGGCGCTGCCCCGGCCCGACTCGGTGGCGCTGGACAGCGCCGGGCGGGCCGCCGCGGCGGCGTCGGCGTTCCGGGGCCGCGCGGGCCAGGGCGGGCGCGAAGCCGGCGGCCGGAGCGTGGTGGTGCTCGACGACATCCTCACCACCGGGGCGACCCTGGCCGCGGTGGCCCGCACATTGCGGGGCCTGGGAATAACGCCAAACGTCGCGGCGGTGCTCGCCGCAACGCAAAAACGACGCCATTGGTGACGCTTCGTGTTTCCGTTTCACCCCTTGGTGTATGAGGTGTGAAATCCCTGAGCGTTCTCGACAACTGGGGGTGACTGCCGGCCGAACAGGAGTTAGCGTTTTCCTGTCGGGGGTAGGAGGTTCCAAACCCACCCCCGGCGGTGGAAGGAGGCGTAGCCGTACCTGACCGGTCGACGCCACAGGGATGCTCCCAGGGTCGGTCGACCGGATTGAAGATCAGACGACCATCCGAAAAAGGGAGGTCACGTGGACATCGTGGTCAAGGGCCGAAACGTCGAAGTGCCGGACCATTACCGGGTGCACGTAGCTGAGAAACTCGCGAAAATCGAACGCTACGACCACAAGCTCATCCGAGTCGACGTGGAGTTGTTCCACGAACGCAATCCCCGCCAGTCCGACACCTGCCAACGCGTGGAGATCACCTGTGTCTCCCGGGGGCCGGTGATCCGGGCGGAGGCCTGCACGAACGACTTCTACAGCGCGCTCGACGCGGCCATCGCCAAGCTGGACACCCGACTGCGCCGGGCGGCCGACCGCCGCCGCGTGCACCGGGGCCGGCACGCGCCGCTCTCCGTCGCCGCCGCCACCGCCGATCTGCCGGTGGCCGAGCTGGCCGCGCCGTCCGGCGCTACGGCCACCGCGGTGGCCGAACGGGTCGAGGAGCCCGCCGACGAGTACGACGACCAGCCCTGGCACATCGCCCGGGCCAAGGTGCACCCCGCCGAGCCGATGACCGTGGACGACGCCCTGTTCCAGATGGAACTGGTGGGGCACGACTTCTACCTGTTCCACGACAAGGAAAGCGGCCGGCCGAGCGTCGTCTACCGGCGGCACGCGTACGACTACGGCATCATCTCGCTCGACATCTGAGCCCTGTCCACCCCTCGCAGCCGGTCACGGAGCCGGGTGGTTCGCCCATCCCGGCTCCGGTGGCCGGCGCGCGCTCAGCGCGGGTCGTCGGCGAGCAGCGCGTAGAGCACGGTGTCCGCCCGGGCTCCGTCCCGGCCGGGGAGCCGACCCCGCATCAGCCCCTCCCGCCGGAACCCGGCCCGCTCCAGCACCCGCTGGGAGCCGACGTTCTCCGGCGCGGTACCGGCCCAGAGCCGGGCGAGGCCGACCGGCCCGAACGCCCACTCGGCGAGGAGCCGCACCGCCCGGGTGGCCAGCCCCCGGCCGCGCGGCTCGGGCAGCAGGCTGTAGCCGAGCATCGCCTGGCCGGTGGCCGGCTCGTCGTAGCTCATCGCGCAGCCGCCGGCCAGTTCCCCGGTGCGCGCGTCGCAGAGCGCGAAGTCGGCCGAGCTGCCGACCAGCCATTCGCTCTCCGCGACGGCGCAGCGCCGCGCGATCGCCGCCCGGGTCGGCGGGACCTGCCGTACCCGGCTCGCCACCACCTCGGGCAGCGTGTGCAGCCGGTACAGCCCGTCGGTGTCCGCCGGGGTCAGCCGGCGCAGCGTCACCACGCCGTCGCCGAGCCGGCCGTCGGGCAGGTCCGGCAGCGCCCGCGGCGTCGGGCCGGCGGGGTCGTCGGCGAGGCGTACCCAGGCCCACAGGTCGTGGCGCCCGCCGCCGCGCGTCGGGTTCGCGGCCCGGCGGACCCCTTCGTACCGGAAGCCGGCGGCGAGCGCCACCCGCATGCTCGCCGCGTTCTCTGCGTGGGTGAGCAGCTCCAGCCGGGCGGTGCCGGCGGCGAAGGCGTGCCCGGCCAGCGCGCGGGTGGCGGCGGTGGCCACGCCCCGGCCGCGGGCCCACGGCGCCACCCAGTAACCGATCTCCGCCTGGCCTCGCGCCGGGACCGGCTGGCTCAGCCCGATCCCGCCGAGCAGCCGGTCGGAGGCCGGGTCGGCGATGGCGTACGCGGCGCCACCGGTGGCCCAGGCGGCCGGCGCCCCCTCGGTGATCCACCACCGGGCGCTCTGCTCGGTGTACGGGTCGGGCATGCCGGAGATGAACCGTCGGGTGAGCGGGTCGGCGCAGGCGGTGGCGGTGTCCGCGACGTCGTCGAGCCGGAACGGGCGCAGCCGCACCTCGTGGGACTCGACGATCTCGGGGGTCACGAGGTCAGGTCCTCGGCGAGCAGCGCGGCCACCCAGGCGTCGCCCCGTTCGCCCCGGTGCTGCAACCCGCCCCGGGCGGTGCCCTCGACGGTGAAGCCGGCCTTCTCGGCGACCCGCCGGGAGGCGGTGTTGCCGACGTGTGCCTTCCACTCGATCCGGGCCAGGCCCAGCGTGGTGAAGCCCCAGGCGGTCAGCGCGGCGAGCGCGGCCGGCATCCAGCCACGGCCCCGGGCGTGCGGGGCGGTCATGAAGCCCACGTCGGCCAGGAGCGGGTCGGCGGGGCTCAGGCGCAGGTCGATGGTGCCGGCGTAGGCGTCGTCTGCGTCGGCGATGACGAAACACGCGCTGGTGCCGCGCGCCCAGTTGGCCCCGCAGAGGTCGAGGTACCACTCCGCGTCGCGCCGCTGGTAGGGATGCGGAACGGTGGTCCAGCGCACGGTGTCCTGGTCCTGGCAGGTCGTCACGATCGCGTCCAGGTCGCGCTCCTCCATCGGGCGCAGCCGCAGCTCGGCCCCGCCGGCGGTGGCGAAGAGGGTGGGCTGGGGCCGACCGAAGACGGCGGCCCGGCGGGCGTCGAGGGTGTCCGGGCCGGCCGGCCCGGGTTCGCCCGGCGCGGGCACCTCGCCGGGCAGCAGCGAGCCGATCCAGCCGGCCGTCCGGCCGCCCTCGGCCGGGTGGGCCAGCCGCAGCTCGCCGGAGACCTGGAAGCCGGCGCGCAGCGCGACCAGCCGGGAGTAGTGGTTGCCGACCTCGGCCTGCCAGACCAGCCGGCGCAGCTTCAGCGCGTCGAACGCCCAGCGGGCGACCGCCCGGGTGGCCCGCACGGTGACGCCCCGGCCGCGCGCCCAGGGCGCGGTCCAGTAGCCGATCTCGGCCGAGTCCAGGGCCCGGTCGATCGAGACGAGGCCGCAGGAGCCGAGCAGCTCGCCGGTGCCGGCGTCGCAGACCGCGAACGGTGCCCCGGTGCCCTCGGCCCAGGCCGTCGCGGCGATGCCGGTGACGAACCCGTGGGCGTGTTCCGGCAGGTACGGGCGCGGTACGGTGGTCCAGCGCTGGATGTCCGGGTCCTGGCAGGCGCGGTGCACGGCGTCCGCGTCGCCTGCCTGCCAGGGGCGTAGCAGCAGGCCGTCCTCGACGATCTCCACAGGCTCCATCCGAGCCATCGTGCCGGATCGTTCGCGGTGGGCGTAACCGGATAACCGCCGGTGGCGGCACCGCCCGCGCGATATGTCGGGTTCGCCGGGCCGGACCGCCGCCACCAGTGACCATCGCGCCGACGGAGCGCCTACGATGGTTCGAGACTGTCTAGGGGAGCGTTGATCCGTGTCGATTCTGGAAAAGGTCCTTAGCGCCGGCGAGGGCCGTATGGTGCGCCGGCTCAAGGCCATCGCCGCCGCCGTCAACTCGATCGAGGACGACTACGTCAACCTCACCGACGAGGAGCTGCGCGGCCTGACGGAGCAGTACCGCGAGCGGCTCGCCGACGGTGAGACGCTCGACGACCTGCTGCCCGAGGCCTTCGCCACGGTGCGCGAGGCGGCCGCCCGGGTGCTCGGCCAGCGCCCGTACGACGTCCAGGTGATGGGCGGCGCGGCGCTGCACTTCGGCAACATCGCCGAGATGAAGACCGGTGAGGGCAAGACCCTGACCTCGGTCATGGCGGTCTACCTCAACGCCCTGTCCGGCAAGGGCGTGCACGTGGTCACGGTCAACGACTACCTGGCCCAGCGCGACGCCGCCTGGATGGGCCGGGTGCACGAGTTCCTCGGCCTCACCGTCGGCGTGGTCCTGCCCAACCGGCCGGCCGCCGAGCACCGCGCCGCCTACGAGTGCGACATCACCTACGGCACCAACAACGAGTTCGGCTTCGACTACCTGCGCGACAACATGGCCTGGTCCAAGGACGAGCTGGTCCAGCGCGGCCACAACTTCGCCGTGGTCGACGAGGTCGACTCGATCCTGATCGACGAGGCCCGCACGCCGCTGATCATCTCCGGCCCGGCCGAGCACTCCGCCCGCTGGTACGGCGAGTTCGCCGGCGTGGTGGCCCGGCTCCAGCCCGGCAAGGACGGCGAGGGCGACTACGAGGTCGACTACGCCAAGCGGACCATCGCCATCACCGAGCGCGGCGTGGCCAAGGTCGAGGACCGGCTCGGCATCGACAACCTCTACGAGTCGGTGAACACCCCGCTGGTGGGCTACCTCAACAACGCGATCAAGGCCAAGGAGCTCTACAAGCGCGACAAGGACTACATCATCAGCGACGGTGAGGTCCTGATCGTCGACGAGTTCACCGGGCGCATCCTGCACGGCCGCCGCTACAACGAGGGCATGCACCAGGCGATCGAGGCCAAGGAGGGGGTGGAGATCAAGCAGGAGAACCAGACCCTGGCCACCATCACCCTCCAGAACTACTTCCGCCTCTACGAGAAGCTCTCCGGCATGACCGGCACCGCCCAGACCGAGGCGAGCGAGTTCAACAAGGTCTACAAGGTCGGCGTCGTGACCATTCCGACGCACCGGCCGATGGTCCGCCTCGATCGGGCCGACGTCATCTACAAGACCGAGCGGGCCAAGTTCAACGCGGTCATCGAGGACATCGCCGAGCGGCACCAGGCCGGCCAGCCGGTGCTGGTCGGCACCGTGTCGGTGGAGAACTCGGAGATCCTCTCCCAGCTGCTGCGCCGCCGCGGCATCCCGCACTCGGTGCTGAACGCCAAGTTCCACGCCCGCGAGGCGGAGATCGTCGCCCAGGCCGGCCGCAAGGGCGCGGTCACCGTCGCCACCAACATGGCCGGCCGGGGCACGGACATCCTGCTCGGCGGCAACCCCGAGTTCCTCGCCGCCAGCGAGCTGCGCCAGCGCGGCCTTGACCCGCTGGAGAACGACGAGGAGTACGCCAAGGCGATGGAGGAGGTCCTCCCCGCCTGGAAGCAGGCCTGCGAGGCCGAGGCCGAGGAGGTCGCCGAGGCCGGTGGCCTCTACGTGCTGGGCACCGAGCGGCACGAGTCCCGCCGGATCGACAACCAGCTGCGCGGTCGGGCCGGCCGGCAGGGTGACCCGGGCGAGTCCCGCTTCTACCTGTCGCTGCAGGACGAGCTGATGAAGCGCTTCCGCGCGGGCGCGGTCGAGGCGGTGATGGAGCGCTTCAACATCCCGGAGGACGTGCCGATCGAGTCGAAGATGGTCACCCGCCAGATCAAGAGCGCCCAGGCGCAGATCGAGGGCCAGAACGCCGAGATCCGCAAGAACGTCCTCAAGTACGACGAGGTGCTCAACAAGCAGCGCCAGGTGATCTACGCCGAGCGGCTGCGCGTGCTCAACGGCGAGGACCTCTCCGACCAGGTCCGCAACATGATCGACGACGTGATCACCGCGTACGTCACCGGCGCCACCAGCGAGGGCTACGCCGAGGACTGGGACCTGGAGCAGCTCTGGTCCAGCCTCAAGCAGCTCTACCCGGTGGGCATCTCGATCGAGGAGATGGAGGAGGAGGCCGGCGGCGCCCGCGCGGGCATCGACGCCGACTTCCTGCTGGCCCGCCTCAAGGAGGACGCGCACACCGCGTACGACCGGCGTGAGGAGCAGCTCGGCGAGGAGGCGGTACGCCAGCTGGAGCGGATGGTGCTGCTCCAGGTCATCGACCGCAAGTGGCGCGAGCACCTCTACGAGATGGACTACCTCCAGGAGGGCATCAGCCTCCGGGCGTACGCCCAGCGCGACCCGGTCATCGAGTACCAGCGCGAGGGCTTCGACATGTTCGCCACCATGATGGACGGCATCAAGGAGGAGACGGTCGGCTTCCTCTACAACCTGGAGGTGCAGGTCCAGGAGCCGGAGCCGGAGGCCGAGGAGGTCCAGCTGCTGGAGAAGCCGGTCGAGATCCGGGCCAAGGGTCTCAACCGCGCGCCGCAGCAGCAGGGCCTGCAGTACTCCGCCCCCACCATCGACGGCGAGGCCGGCCAGGGTGCGGTGGCCGTGGAGCGGCCCGAGCAGCAGGCGCCCGCCCTGGGTGTCGGTCGTTCGGAGACGCCGGCCCGTCCGGCGGCGCCGGGGGCGTCCGGCGCGCCGCGTCGTCCGGCGGCCACCGGGGCGAGCGGTCAGGCCGTCGCGGCCAGCACCGCCCGGCGCGGGTCGGTGCCGGCGGAGCGTGCCGAGGGCGGCAACGGCCCGTCCCGCAACGCGCCCTGCCCGTGCGGCTCCGGCCGCAAGTACAAGCGTTGCCACGGCGCGCCCAACGGCGGCGCCTGATCCTGACGCGGGGCCCCGCCCCGCCGAGTCGGTACGACGAGAGCCGCAGTCCTTCGGGGCTGCGGCTCTCGCCGTCCTGCCACTTGCACCGGCCCGCCCCGAAGCGCCCGCGACTCCATCGCGCGGCTCGGGGCTTCAGCCCGCCACCGCGGCGATGTGGCGGTGTGGGCGCGGTCGGCTCCGCCGTTCCGGCGCTGTAGCGGTGTCGGTGCCGCCGATAGCAGCATCTCGGCGATCCGGAGTGGATCGTGCGCCCGGGCGCAACGGGCGAGGCGGTCAGAGCACCTGGAGGACGGTGCAGAGCCAGCCGCCCCGGCGGTGTTCGAGGCGTACCGCCACGGCCCAGGTGCGGCCGGCGCCGGCCAGCACCGCGGCGGCCTCGACGGCCGCCGACCGTGGCTCGCACACCCGGAGCCGGCGCAGGTGCACCACCGGCCGGCTCGACCGACGGCGGTGCGGACCGGTGCGGGCCGACGCCCGGGCCAGCTGCTCGGTCACCTCGGCGGCCCGTCCGGGCTCGACCAGGGACCGGAGCTGCCCGGGCGGGCGGTAGCCGTTGAGGATCTCCAGGAAGGTGGCGATGAACCGCTGGGCGGCGCGGCCGGCCTCGGGCGTGGCCGTGGCGAGGGCGCCGGGCGGCGGGCCGGACCGGGGCCGGGGCGGCCCGGGGCGGGAATCGTGCCGCCGGCCGGGCGGGCGGCCGGCGCTCTGCTGCGCGGCACCGAAGAGGTCGAGGGCGAGCTGGCCGCTGGGGCGGGGCCAGAGATCCGACGACTCGTCGACGTAGGGCGGGTCGCTGACCGGGGCCGGGCGCAGCCGGACCGGGGGCCGGGAGGGGCCGGGACGGCGGGAGTCGACCATGCTGCTCACCTCTGATCGTTGCGTTTGCCTTCGTTTGCCTCCGGCAGGCTTCGATACTCGGGCATGACAGTGTCCGCCGTCAATGGCGTTCGGCGTCGGGACGGCTACTCGGTGTCGCGGTCGGCGAGCGGGTTGCCGCGTACCCACTCGGCGGTTTCGGCGTACTTGCGCTGGATGTACTCCTCCAGCTGGGCGCGTTCGACGCGCCACTGGCCGCGTCCGCCGATCTTGATCGCGGGCAGCTCTCCGCTGCGCACCATGTGGTAGACCTGCGAGTCCGACACGTTCAACTCGGTGGCCACGTCGGAGAGCAGGAGAAACCTCGGCTCCACGGATAACCCCCGGTGTTGGCGTCGTTTGCCTCAGTTTGCCATCACCGGCCGGACCCGCCCAGCACCCACCCGGCCGGCGCTGCGGTGCGGCAACTTCCACCGGGCCGGTGCGGGGTGTATGACGGTCTCGGCGTACGGCATGATCGGCGCCCGGACCGGCAGACCCGCCGGTCCGCGAACGATCGGGGGATACGACGGTGAGCGACGAGCTGGTCCGGGTGTACGTCCCGGCGACCGTGCCGATGCTGGCCCGGCTGCGGGAGCAGGGGCTGTCGGCCGACCAGGCGCACGCCGTCACCCCCGCCCTGCGCGAGTGGTACGCCGAGGGCGACGAGGAGGAGCTGGAGTACGTCGCGTTCACCCGCGCCGCCCAGGACGCCCTCCAACTGCTCCGCGAGGACCCGGCCGCGCCCCGGCGCCGGGTGGTGGTCTCGGTGGACCTGCCCCCGTCGGCGGTCGGCCGGGGCGACGGTGACCTCGGCTCCAGCACGGTGCGGCTCGACCAGCCGGTGCCGGTGCGGTCGGTGGCCGCGCTGCACGTGGACGGGGCGGACGCGGTGGACGACGTGGCCGCCGCCGTCGAGGTGGTCGCCGAGGCCCTGGCGGGCGACCCGGACGCCCAGTTCACCGTCGACAGCGCCGAGGACCACGAGCTGGAGTGGTACGACCCCTCCGAGCTGGACCTGCTGCTCCGCGCCGCCTCCTGATCCGGCCCGCCGGCGGGCGCCCGGCCCGCTCCGTAAGCAGCGAACCCGCCGGGCAGGGCCGGAGCGGGACGCCTCAGTCCTCGACCGGCTCCGGCTCGTCGTCGTGGGGCGCCGGGCCGAGGGTGCGGCCGAAGGCGACGAGCGCGGCCAGCGCGCCCACGAACAGCACCCAGATGCCGTTGTCGACCCGGGAGGTGCCGAGGCTGGTCTGGGCGACCGCGTCCGCCTCGCTCAGCGCGCTGGCCAGGTCGAGCAGGGTCCGGCCGCCGATCCGGATGATCACCTCGGCGAGCAGCAGGAGCAGGCCCGGGCCGGCCCCGGCGACCAGGTACGCGGGCCAGCGCAGCGCCGGCGTCGCCGGGTCGCGGCGTAGCGCCCGGCGGCGGGCCCAGGTCAGGTAGCCGAAGGCGAGCAGTCCGGCGAGCAGTCCGGCGAGCAGCGACTCCGTGCGGGAGACCCACTTGGCGGCGCTCACCAGCGACGCCTGGGAGCCGTCGGCGCCGAAGAGGTCGAACAGCGGGTCGCGGGCCCGGCTGAACGCCACCACGAAGACCAGCGTGCCCAGGGCGGCGGTGACCACGGCGCCGACCGGGGCGGCGTCGCGGGCTCCGGCCAGTGCCCCGCCGATGATGGCCGCGGCGGCGCTGGTGCCGGCGACCGTGTTGGTGGTCGCGTTGTCGGCGTAGGTCAGGTTGATCGCGAGGGCGGCGGCGAGCCCGACCAGCAGGCCGGTGCCGACCGCCAGCACGAAGCGCAGGGTGGCCCGGTCGACGCCCCGCCGGGCCAGCAGCCCGGTCACCGCCAGGGCGACGGCGGTCCCGGCCACCAGGGCCGCCGAGATGACCCCGGGCAGGGCGAAGGCGGAGAGGCTGATCGCGGTGAGGCCGGCCGCCGCCGAGCTGATCGCCTCGCGGGTCGACCAGAGCATCGCCGCCAGCCAACCGACGGCCAGCAGGGCCAGCACGGGTGCGCCCGGGGCGCGCGCCGGGCGGGGGACCTCGGCCACCGGCGCGACCTGGTCGGCCGGGTCGCTGGTGTCCGGCCGGTCCGACTCCGCGGCCGTCGAGCTGCCGGGCTGCTTGCTCATCGTGTCCCCTTCGACGGGCGCCCGACCGCAGCGGCGGGCCGGGGCAGGTCACCGGCCATCCAGCGTACGCGCCCGGCCCGGCCGGCTCCGCGCGCCCGCAGCCGCGCCGCCGGCCTGCTTTCCTTCGGCGGAAAGGGCCGTTCGGGTACGGATCGCCGCCCGGCCCGCTTTCGCACTTCTCGATCTATGGTTTCCGGGCGGGCGGGGCACGATCGGCGGGGAGCGGGCGTGGGAGAATCGCCGGAGGTCCCGCCGCCGCGACGCCTCACCCGCGCGGCGCCCGGCGTCCGGCCGTCCGGTCGGTGCCCGCGGGTCCGGTTTCGCCACCGCTGTCGAGATCGCACAGGAGCCTGTGATGGACGCCGTGTTCTCCGTACCCGAGCCGCGCAACGAGCCGGTACGCACCTACGAGCCGGGCAGCGCCGACCGGGAACGGCTGCAGCGGCGGCTGACCGAACTCGCCGCCGAGCGGATCGACCTGCCGATGACGATCGCCGGCGAGCAGCGGATGGCCGGCGGTGAGTCGATCGCCGTGGTCCAGCCGCACAAGCACGCCCACGTGCTCGGCGTCACCGGCCACGCCAACCACGACGACGCCCGCGCCGCCGTCAAGGCCGCCAAGGGCGCCGCGCCGATGTGGCGCGCGCTGCCGTTCGAGGAGCGGGCCGCGATCTTCCTGCGCGCCGCCGAGCTGCTCGCCGGCCCCTGGCGGGACACGCTGAACGCCGCCACCATGCTCGGCCAGTCCAAGACCGCCGTCCAGGCGGAGATCGACTCGGCCTGCGAGTTCATCGACTTCCTCCGGTTCAACGTGCACTTCGCCCGGCGGCTGCTCGAGGAGCAGCCGATGTCGTCGCCGGGGGTGTGGAACCGCTTCGACCACCGGCCGCTGGAGGGCTTCGTCTACGCGGTCACCCCGTTCAACTTCACCGCGATCGCCGGCAACCTGCCCTCGGCGCCGGCCCTGCTCGGCAACACCGTGGTCTGGAAGCCGGGCCCGACCCAGCAGTTCGCCGCGCACTTCACCATGCGGCTGTTCGAGGCGGCCGGCCTGCCGCCCGGCGTGATCAACATGGTCACCGGGCGCGGCGAGGAGGTCTCCGACGTCGTGCTCGCCGACCCGGACCTGGCCGGCATCCACTTCACCGGTTCCACCAAGGTCTTCCAGCACCTGTGGCGGACCGTCGGTGAGAACATCGCCGGCTACCGGGGCTACCCGCGGCTGGTCGGCGAGACCGGCGGCAAGGACTTCGTGGTCGCGCACCCCAGCGCCGACGTCGACGCCCTGCACACCGCGCTGATCCGGGGCGCCTACGAGTACCAGGGCCAGAAGTGCTCGGCCGCCTCGCGGGCGTACGTGCCGCGTTCGCTCTGGGAGGGCGGGCTGCGCGACCGGCTGGCCGCCACCACGGACTCGCTGACCTACGGCGACGTCACCGACTTCAGCAACTTCGGCGGCGCCGTGATCGACGAGAAGGCGTTCAGCCGGCACACCGCCGCGCTGGAGCTGATCTCCGACGACGACACCTGCCGGATCCTTGCCGGCGGCACCGCCGACGACTCGGTCGGCTACTTCGTCCGGCCCACCCTCTTCGAGTGCAGCGACGCCGCGCACGAGACCTTCACCACCGAGTACTTCGGTCCGATCCTCGGCGTGCACGTGTTCGACGACGCCCGCTTCGACGACGCGGTCGCCCAGGCCGAGTCGATCGCGCCGTACGCGCTGACCGGTTCGATCTTCGCCAACGACCGCCGGGTGGTCGAGGCGGTCGCCGAGCGGATGCGGTACGCGGCCGGCAACTTCTACATCAACGACAAGCCGACCGGCGCGGTGGTCGGGCAGCAGCCCTTCGGCGGCGCCCGGGCCAGCGGCACCAACGACAAGGCGGGCTCCTGGCTCAACCTGGTCCGCTGGCTGTCGCCGCGGACGATCAAGGAGACCTTCGTGCCGCCGACCGACCACACGTACCCGCACATGGGCTGAACCGGCGACGGCCGTCGGTGGCGCGCGCAGCGTCACCGGCGGCCGGGCCGGCCCGCGGCCGCGGGCGGGACGCTGGCTGCGCGGCGGAGCCCGACCGGCCGTCCGGTGGGGCTCTGGACACCGTCCGGCCGGTAGGCATCGATAGTCCTGGCAGCACTGTCGTCCGCCGACAGTGCACATTGGAAAACCTCCCGGGTGGCAAATCCGGAAATCCTGGACGCTGCGACGGCAAAGTGGCAGCTTAGAGGGCATGGCGGAATCCGGAGTCAACCCCACCGCGGCAGCACTGCTGGGGCTGCTGCACGAGGGCCCGATGACTGGCGGCCAGCTGATGGCCGCCGCTGAGCGCCGACTGGCGCCGTACTGGTCGATGACCCGCAGTCAGGTCTACCGCGAGTTGCCGGTGCTGGCCGAGCGGGGTTTCGTGCGGCTGGGCAAGCCCGGGCCGCGGATGAGCCAGCCGTACGCGATCACCGCCAGCGGGAAACGGACATTTTCCCGCTGGCTGGCGGAGAACCCGGGTCGGGACACCATCCGCAACCCGATCGCCCTGCGGATCGCCTTCGGCGACCTGCACTCGGCCAGCCAGCTGAAGAACCTCTACGCCTCGGCCAACGAATACCACACCGAGGCGCTGGCGCACGTGCGCGAGCAGGTGAAGAACGCCAAGAAAGAGGGCGACACCTACGACGCCAGCGCGCTGGAGTTCGCCGTCGCGTACCACAAGGCGGCGCTTTCCTGGCTCAAGACCGCCCCGGTCGGCTGATCATCTGCCCGGGTCGGCGGTGTGACGTGAGCGGACCGCCGCACGCACAGTACGCTTGTCTGTCGTGACCGCTGCCGATTACGCCGAACAGCTCAAGGAACTCGACGCCACCCTACGCAACATCGAGGCGGTGCTCGACCTCGACCGCCTGCACGAGGAGAAGGCCCGGCTCGAGGAGCAGGCGTCCGCGCCCGACCTCTGGGACGACCAGGCGAAGGCGCAGCAGGTGACCTCGCAGCTGTCGTACGTCAACGGCGAGATCGGCAAGCTCGGCAGCCTCCGCTCCCGGCTCGACGACGCCGGTGTCCTGCTGGAGCTGGCCGAGGCCGAGGCCGACCCGGGGGTGCTCGCCGAGGTCGAGACGGAGATCGGCGGGCTGCGCAAGGCCATCCAGGAGATGGAGGTCCGCACCCTGCTCTCCGGCGAGTACGACTCCCGGGAGGCGCTGGTCGCCATCCGGGCCGGCGCCGGCGGGGTGGACGCCGCCGACTTCGCCGAGATGCTGCTGCGGATGTACCTGCGCTGGGCGGAGCGGCACGGCTACCCGACCGAGGTCTACGAGACCTCGTACGCGGAGGAGGCCGGCCTGAAGTCCGCCACCTTCACCGTCAAGGTCCCGTACGCCTACGGCACCCTCAGCGTCGAGTCGGGCACCCACCGGCTGGTCCGGATCAGCCCCTTCGACAACCAGGGTCGCCGGCAGACCAGCTTCGCCGGTGTCGAGGTGCTGCCCGTGGTGGAGCAGACCGACCACATCGACATCCCCGAGAACGAGATGCGGATCGACGTCTACCGGTCCTCCGGCCCGGGCGGGCAGAGCGTCAACACCACCGACTCGGCGGTCCGGATCACCCACATCCCCACCGGCATCGTGGTGACCTGCCAGAACGAGAAGTCCCAGCTGCAGAACAAGGCCTCCGCGCTGCGCGTGCTCCAGGCCCGGCTGCTGGAGCGCAAGCGGCAGGAGGAGCAGGCCAAGCTCCAGGGCCTCAAGACGGATGCCGCCGGCTCGTGGGGCGACCAGATGCGCTCCTACGTCCTGCACCCGTATCAGATGGTGAAGGATCTCCGAACCGAGCAGGAGACCGGCAATCCGTCCTCGGTCTTCGACGGGGAACTGGACAGCTTCATCGAGGCCGGCATCCGCTGGCGCAAGCAGCAGCAGCTCGCCAACGACGCTGCGTGATCAAGCGGGGGCGGAGCGCGTCGTCGATCTCCTGGTGGGAGAGCTAATCGATGACGCGCCTCGCACAGGTGGGGCGTAGGACTTGGCTCAGCGGTTACACCGCGTAGACTCACCACCCGTGATTCAGCTTGAGCAAGTGACGAAGACGTACCCGAAGGCGTCCCGGCCTTCGCTCGACAACGTGTCCGTCTCGATCGAGAAGGGCGAGTTCGTCTTCTTCATCGGCCCATCCGGCTCCGGCAAGTCCACGATAATCAAAATGCTGCTGCACGAGGTCAGCCCCAACAAGGGCCGGGTCGTCGTGAACGGCAAGGACGTCACCACGATGCGTTCCTGGAAGCGACCCCACTTCCGGCGCTCGATCGGCTGCGTCTTCCAGGACTTCCGGTTGCTGCCCAACCGCACCGCCTACGAGAACGTGGCGTTCGCTCTCGAGGTGATCGGCAAGACCAAGGCGGTCGCCCGCCGGGTCGTACCCGAGGTGCTGGAGCTGGTCGGGCTCGGTGGCAAGGAGCACCGCTACCCGCACGAGCTCTCCGGTGGTGAGCAGCAGCGCGTGGCCGTCGCCCGGGCGTTCGTGAACCGACCGCTGATCCTGCTGGCGGACGAGCCGACCGGAAACCTGGACCCGGACACCTCGATCGAGATCATGCGCCTGCTGGACCGGATCAACCGCACCGGCACGACCGTCGTGATGGTCACGCACGACTCCAACATCGTGAACCAGATGCGCCGTCGCGTCATCGAGATCGAGAGCGGCCGCATCGTGCGCGACCAGGCCCGCGGCGTCTACGGGTGAGCCGGCGCTCCACCCCTGCCGTACACCCTGACGACGAACACCTCATGCCGGAGAGCCGGAGGAACACCCGATGCGGATGAAATACGTCCTGTCCGAGGTACTGGTCGGACTGTGGCGCAACGTCACCATGACCATCGCCATGATCATCACCATGGCGGTGTCGCTGTTCATGCTGGGCGGAGCCGGCCTGCTGTACCAGAAGGTCGGCGACATGAAGGACCTCTACTACGAGAACGTCGAGGTCTCGATCTTCCTGGCGACCGACGTCAGCGAGCAGCAGCGCAACGACCTGGACGCCAAGCTCAAGAGCGACCCCCTGGTCAAGGAGGTCCTCTACGTCAACAAGGACGAGGCGTACAAGCGGTTCCAGGAGATGTACCAGGACGCCCCGGACCTGGTGAACGCCGTCAAGGCGGACCAGCTGCCCGAGTCGTTCCGGCTCAAGCTGGTGAACCCGGAGCAGTACAAGAACATCTACGACCAGTACAAGGACACCGAGGGGGTCGACGAGATCGTCGACCAGAGCCGGCTGCTGGACAAGGTCTTCGGCGTCCTCACCGGCATCCAGACCTTCGCGCTGGTCATCGCGGTGTTCATGGCCGCCGCCGCGCTGCTTCTGGTGGCGAACACCATCCAGGTCGCCGCGTACAGCAAGCGGCGTGAGGTCGCGGTCATGAAGCTCGTCGGCGCGTCCAACTGGTTCATCCAGGCGCCGTTCGTGCTGGAGGCCGTGGTCGCCGGCCTGATCGGTTCGCTCCTCGCGCTGGTGTTCATGGCGCTCGGCAAGTACTTCGGCGGCAGCGGCTCGCTGTCCGCCCTGGAGGGCCTGATCACGCCGGTCTCGTGGGGCGACATCCTGCTGACGTTCCCGATCATGGCGGGCGTCGGCGCCCTGTTCAGCGCGGTCACCGGCTGGATCACGCTCCGCTTCTACCTGCGGGTCTAGTTACCCGACGGCTCCGCCGAGGGCCCTTCCGCGCCGGAATAAACGGCGCGGGAGGGTCCTTGTCATTCGGGTAGCATGATCTCTGCCCCGCGGCCGGTCGCACCGGTCGTGGGTCACCAGGAAGGGGGTGGCGCCGATGCCACGGGAAAAGGGTCGCAAGGTGGTCGCCTCCAACAAGAAGGCGCGCCACGACTACGCCATCCTCGACACGTACGAGGCGGGCATGGCGCTGACCGGCACCGAGGTCAAGTCGCTGCGGGCCGGTCGGGCGTCCCTGGTCGACGCGTTCGCCCAGGAGCGCAACGGCGAGCTCTACCTGCACAGCATGCACATCCCGGAGTACACCCAGGGCACCTGGACCAACCACGAGCCCCGGCGTACCCGCAAGCTGCTGCTCAAGCGGCTGGAGATCGACCGGCTGATCGGCAAGACCCGCGAGGGCGGGTTGACCATGGTGCCGTTGCAGGTCTACTTCTCCGACGGCTGGGCGAAGGTGGAGATCGCCCTGGCCAAGGGTAAGAAGTCGTACGACAAGCGTCAGGACCTCGCCAAGCGGGACGCCGACCGGGAGATCGCCCGGGTGGCCGGCCGGCGCGGCAAGGGCATGGACGACTGATCTGTCGTCTTTGTCCGAGTCGGTAAAGTCGGCCGGGGCTCGGGATGAAACCCGTTGCGGCAGGCGTTAGTCTTGTACGAAGCCGCCGGAAGGGCGGCCCACCGAGGGGGTGACTGGTTTCGACTTCGTACGTTGCGGCAGGGGAAGCGAGCCGAGGAAGCCGACGTCGTCTCGAGAATCGTTCGTCGGAAACCAATAAGCGCCAAGAACAATCGCGCTGACTTCGCTCTCGCCGCCTGAGGCGAGTAGTGAGTCTGTCGGCCTGGGAACGCCTTCGTCCCAGTCAGCCGGCATCAGCTAGGAGGCTGGCCAATCGGACCCGGTCGCGGGGTCCGTGCGGCGAGATCAATCAGCGACTGGGCCCGTCACACCAACTTGCTCGCGTGAGCGGTGGGGCCGAGTAGAGGCATAGCGAGCTGCGCTCGGAGAAGCCCTGACAAACCGGCGAAGGACCCGGGTTCGATTCCCGGCACCTCCACCACCTCATGTGCGCCCCGGTCCACCGGACCGGGGCGCACAGTCGTCTCCGGATACTTCTGGGGCCACTGGGACCGATGGGGCCAATGAGGCGTTCCGGCCCCCTGGACAGCGCCCGAGCAGGGGGTTCACCATCGCTGTACGCGGTAGCACGCAGCGCGGGAGGTGCCCATGGTCACCGGTCCGATCCAGCAGCCGTCCGTCGCCCCGCCGGCGGTCCGCCCGCCCGCCGCGCGCCCGCCCAGCCCGCCCGCTGGCGACCTGCCCGCCCTGGTGCGGGCGCTCGCCGTACCGCCCGGGGAGCCGCGCTGGCGGGAACGGGTCATCGTCCACCTCACCCCGGTCCGCCGGGGCTTCGCCGAACACGTCCGGATCACCGAGGGCCCGGCCGGCCTATACGCGGAGGTGCTCGCCCAGGCGCCCCGGCTGCACCGCGGCGTCCGGCTGCTCACCCGGGAGCACGCGGCAATCGTCGCGGCGCTGGCCGACCTCCAGCGGGCCGTCGAACGGCCCGGGGTGTGCGCCGAGGAACTTCGCCGGCGCA
The DNA here is from genome assembly GCF_018070095.1 of Micromonospora sp. U56. NCBI lineage: Bacteria > Bacillati > Actinomycetota > Actinomycetes > Micromonosporales > Micromonosporaceae > Micromonospora > Micromonospora sp. U56. The sequence continues at coordinate 36,685 of NZ_JAGPYL010000008.1, read as the reverse complement.
TTGACGACCTGCTTCGGGCGCTGTCCCGGCACCGGCAGCGCGGCGCGGATCTGCTCTGGCAGGCGTATCAGACGGACCTCGGCGGGGAGACCTGACCGGCGGGAACCGGCCCGTGCCGAGCGGCGTCCAATGCGTATGCGTCGACTCCTCGCCCTGCTGGGCCTGCCCCTGGTGGTCACCGCGGCCGGCTGCGCGCCGGCCGGCTCCGACCCGGCCGGACCGTCCGCCGGACCGGACCGCCGCTGGGAGGCGTTCCACCAGCGGGCCGCGGAGGTCGCCGAGGACTGGCGCCCCGCACCCGCCTGGCGGAGCGGGTACGTGCCGCTGCAGGACCCGACCGTGCTGGTCGGCGACCCCGGGTTCACCGCCGACACCGAGACCGCCTTCCGGGCCGGCTGGTACCGGGATCAGATCGAGCTGCCGGCCGGCCGCCCCGCCGACGGCACGATCCGGTTCCCCGACGGCACGATGAGCGCGCCGCTGCTCAGCGCCGCCGAGGCGTACCGGCAGCTGGACCAGGGCGACCCGCCGCCGTGCGAGGGGCGGCCGAAGGCGCCCGGCCCGACGATCGAGCCGGGGCCGGACGGCTCCGTCTCCAGCCCGGTCGCCACCGCCTGCGTCCCGCTCACCGTCACCGCCGTCCGGCTCGGCACCGCCTCGGTCCGGACCAGCCGCGGCGTGGCCGACGTACCGGCCTGGTTGTTCACCGTGGAGGGCCTGGCCGCCCCGGTGGCCCGGGTGGCCGTCGCGCCGCAGTCGGTCACCCCGGTGCCCGAGCCGACGGCTCCCGCCCGGCCCGCCCCCGTCGACGTGGTGGGCGCCCAGCACACCGAACGGGTGGACGGCACGCGGTTGACCTACGTGCTCGGGGTGGGCGCCTGCGACACCGGGATCACCCCGCTGGTGCAGGAGCGCGAGGACCTGGTCGTCGTCGGCGGCGGGGTGGTCCGGGCCAGCGGCGTCTGCACCGACCAGCTGAAGCTGGAGCCGGTCACCGTCACCCTCTCCGCGCCGCTCGGCGGCCGGCCGGTGCTCGACGTGCTGACCGGGCAGGTGCTGACCCAGCGGGCCGGCTGACCGGTCAGAGGATCCGGGGCAGCTCGCCGCTGATCGGCGCCGGGAGCACCGTCGGGCCCTCGGCGCGCAGCGCTTCGGCCAGCGCGTCGGGCAGGTCGTCCGGCGTGTTGACGACCCTGGTCGCGCAGCCGTACCCCTGGGCGATCGCGGTGATGTCCAGGCCGGGCAGCTCCAGCCCGGGCACGCCGGGGGTGTGTTTCAGCTCGGCGAACGACTTGAGGATGGCGTACTGCTGGTTGACCGGCACCAGCACGACCACCGGCAGGCGCAGCCGGGCGGCGGTCCAGAGGCTCTGCACCGAGTAGTGGAACGAGCCGTCGCCGATCACCGCGACCACCGGCCGGCCCCGACCGGTGTCCCGCTCGGCGAGGGCGATCCCGACGGCCGCCGGCAGGCCGTACCCGAGTCCGCCGCTGGCCATGGTGAAGTACGACGCCGGCCGGACGGTCGGCAGCCGGCGGCGCAGCGCGGCCAGGTTGGACGGTGACTCCTGGACCAGCACCCCGTCGGTGGGCCAGCAGGCGGCCAGCGCGGCGAAGAGCGCGTCCGCGTCCGGCGGGTCGGTCGGCTCCGGCGGCCCCACCGCCGGCCGGGGCTCCGGTGCCGGTCGGTCCGCGGCGGGGAGCAGGTCCAGCAGCGCGGCGAGGGTCAGCCCGGCGTCGCCGAGCAGGCTGTCGCCGACCGGTGCCCGGGCGGCCTCGTCCGGGTCGTCGGTGACGTGCAGCAGCCGGGTGCCCTCGGGCAGGTGCGCGCCGGGGACGTGCGGGTAGTACCGGAACACCGGGGCGCCGACGACCAGCACCGTGTCGTGCCCGCGCAGCTTCTCCGCCAGCGGCGCGATGGCGAAGGGCAGCACCCCCCGGTAGTGCGGGTGCCGCTCCGGGAACGATGCCCGCTCCGGCGCCGGGGCGGACCAGACCGGGGCGGCCAGCCGCTCGGCCACCGCCACCGCCAGCGGCCAGGCCTCGGCCCGGTCCACCGCCGCGCCGAGCACCAGCACCGGGGAGCGGCTGGCGGCCAGCAGCGCGGCGAACTCCCGCAGCCGCCGGGGGTCGGGCCCGAACCGGGTCGCCACGGTACGCACCTGGGGCGGCGGGTCCGCCGGCTGGTCCCAGTCGTCCAGCGGCAGGGAGAGGAAGACCGGCCCGGCCGGCGGCTGGGCGGCGCTGGCGTACGCCCGCATGAACGCCGCCGGGAGGTCCTGCGCGCGGACCGGCTCGTAGCTCCACTTCACGTACGGCTGGGGCAGCTCGGTCGGCGCCCGGCTGGTCAGTCGGGGCTCCGTCAACAGCATCTCCCGGCTCTGCTGGCCGGCCGAGACGATCAGCGGCGTCCGGTTGTGCCAGGCGGTGACGAGGTTGCCCATCCCGTTGCCGGTGCCCGGCGCGGTGTGCAGGTTCACGTGCGCCGGGCGGCCGGTGGCCTGCGCGTACCCGTCGGCCATCGCCACCGCGGACGCCTCGTGCAGGGCGTGCACGTAGCGGAAGTCCGCCGGGAAGTCCCGCAGGAACGGCTGCTCGGTGGAGCCGGGGTTGCCGAAGACGGTGGTCATGCCGAGGGCGCGGAGCAGCTCGTACGTGGTGTCCCGGACGGTCGCCATCGCCCCCCGCCTCCCTGTCCCGGCGCGTGCCGGCGCCCACCCTGACAGAGGTCCCCGACCTGCCGAATCTATCGGTGAAAGGTGGACAAGTCGGGCGCTTTGCCGCTCACCGGGCCGGGCGCACCCGGCCGGGGACGGTCAGGGCAGCGGGAAGGGGGTCTTGATGCCGTCCAGGGCGTGCCCGCACGGGCAGTGCCGGTCGGTCGGCAGCGCGCCGACCGCGTCCAGCAGCACCCCGCGCAGCCGGTCGGTGTTCTCGGCGAAGACCCGGAACACCTCCTCCTGGGTGACCGACTCGCCGGCCTGCACGCCGGCGTCCAGGTCGGTGACGAGCGCGATCGAGGTGTAGCAGAGGGCCAGCTCGCGGGCGAGCACCGCCTCCGGGTGGCCGGTCATGTTGACCACCGTGCCGCCCATCGAGGCGTACCAGCGGGACTCGGCGCGGGTGGAGAAGCGGGGACCCTCGACCACCACCACCGTGCCGCCGTCCACCGCCGCCACGTCCCGACCGGCCGCGGCGGCCAGCAGCGTACGCCGCCCGACCGGGCAGTACGGGTCGCCGAACGGCACGTGCACCGCGCCCCGGTCGTAGTAGGTCTGGGCCCGGCCGCTGGTCCGGTCGATCAGTTGGTCGGGGACCACGAAGGTGCCCGGGCCCAGCTCCGGGCGCAGACCGCCCACCGCGCACGGGGCGACGACCTGGCGCACCCCGAGCGACCGCAGCGCCCACAGATTCGCCCGGTACGGGATCAGGTGCGGCGGGTACCGGTGGTCGCGGCCGTGCCGGGGAAGGAAGGCCACCGGCCGCCCGCCCACCTCCGCGACGGTGATCGGGTCCGAGGGTGCCCCGTACGGCGTCTCGACCATGTGCTCGGTGGCACCTTCCAGGAACGCGTAGAGCCCCGACCCGCCGATCACCGCGATGTCCGCCGTCAAACCCATCGACCCTCCCTCGTTCCCGCTCGATCACCCGCCGGTCAGACCTTAGCCACCGCCCCGGGCGCAAGCTATGGTGCCAGGCATGGCGGTGACAGCGCGGACGGCCGACGGCAACCGGTTCCACGACCCGGCGTGCGGCTGACGGTGTCCGAGATGCAGGAGGAGGGACGGGCGATCGGCGGTCGAGCCATGGAGTCCATGACCGGGCGACTGCTGGTCGCCACTCCGGCCCTCAAGGATCCGAACTTCGATCGCACGGTGGTGCTGCTGGTCGCCCACGAGGCGGGCGGGGCGCTCGGCGTGGTGCTCAACCGGGCGACCGAGGTGCCGGTCGCCGACGTGCTCGGTGACTGGTGCGACCTGGCCCGGCACCCCGCGGTGCTCTTCGAGGGCGGCCCGGTGCAGCCGGACTCGGCGATCTGCCTCGCCCGGATGCGACACCCGATGCGCCGGCTCAAGGGCTTCCAGCAGATCTCCGGCGCGGTCGGCACCGTCGACCTGTCGGCCGACCCGGAGAAGCTGCGCGACGGCATCGGCGGCATCCGCGTCTTCGCCGGCTATTCCGGATGGGGTTCGGGTCAGTTGGAGCAGGAGATCGAGGACGGCTCCTGGTTCGTTTTCGACGCGCTGCCGGGGGACGCCTTCGTCGACCGGCCGGACGACCTGTGGCAGATGGTGCTGCGGAGACAGGGCGGAATGATGGCGGCGGTCGCCCACTTCCCGCCCGACGTGGCGCTGAACTAGCCGCGTCGGGGTGGGACCCCGCGAGATGACCATGCCGGGCGGCGTGTGTATAGTTCTCTGCGTGCCCGGGACACCGGGACGACAGCAAGGGGCCGTGGCGCAGCTGGTAGCGCACCACACTGGCAGTGTGGGGGTCAGGGGTTCGAGTCCCCTCGGCTCCACCCTTGAGACCAGGGCGTTCGTCAGAGATGACGGGCGCCCTTCGTCGTTCCTGGCGGCGAAGTACCCGAGCAAGGCCCGCCGAGAGGGTGTAGCAGCGGACTGGTCAGCCGCCCAGGGTTCCGCCTATCCGCGTCGGAGGCCCTGACCGGCGTGGTACGACTGCGTCAACAGTGCGCGAGGCGACGAAAACGGGCGGAAGATGACGGTCGGTGGCTTGCGTGGTCTGCTCCGTGGCCGCGAGGGCGAGCTCCTTCTCGACCTGGTCTATGTCTTCGCGCTCACCCGGATCTCGGAGCGGCTGATCGTGGATCTGGCCACACAGCGGCGGGTCGTTCTACCGGAACTCGGTCAGACAGCGTTGCTGCTGCTGGCTTTCTGGTTGACCTGGGTCCGCGCGGCGATCGTGACCAGCGCCTTCGATCCGCGAAGAGGGGCGATCCGGCTCGCGCTCGTCCTGGTCATGTTCGGCAGCATGGTGATGGCGGTTACGCTGCCCTTCGCGTTCGGCGATCGAGGCGTGGTCTTCGCGGTCACCTACGTCGCCATCCAACTCGGCAAGCCCGTCGTCCTCCTGCTCGGCCGGTACGACTGTGAACGGCACAGCCCAGCGCGGGCACTCTGCTGGGCAGCGGTATCCGCCGTGCCCTGGGTCGCCGGGGCGGTTCTCTTCCCGCAGAGTCCCGCGCGCGGGATCCTGTGGACGTTGGCGTTGGCGCTGGACTACACGGGACTCGTCCTCGGCTGGCCCGTTCCGGGACTTGGCCGCACCCGGATCGACGACTGGAAGCTCGCCGGCGAGCACCTCGCCGAGCGTTATCAGCAGTTCATCATCATCGCGCTCGGCGAGACGATCCTGCTCACGGGACTGACGTTCGCCGAGGAGTTCACCTCCGATCGGGTGGTGCCGAGCGTCGTGTCCTTCGCCACCACGATGCTGATGTGGCGAATCTACTTCCACCGCGCCGGGGCGGTGTTGCCCGCCGCCATCGAGGCCATCCCCAACCCAGCCCGCCTCGGTCGGTCTGCGTTTCACACCCACCTGGTCATCGTGACCGGCATCCTCGCCACCGGCGTCGGCCACGCCCTGGTCATCCACCATCCGGTCCTCCACCAGGATCCGCTGTGGCTCGCGGTCATCCTGGGTGGGCCCGCGCTGTTCCTGGCCGGGCGGGCCCGGCTGGAGTACGAGGTGTTCGCCCGGGTGTCCCCGTCGCGGGTCATCGGACTTCTCACGCTTGCCGCTCTGGCGCCGGTGATGGTCCACCTGCCGCCGCTGATCGCCACCGGCGCCGCAGCCACCGTGCTGGCCGGGATCGCGGCGTGGGACACGGTACGCGAGCGAAGACACCCAGGTGAGGCACCGTCGCCGCCCGGGTCAAGCCGACAGTGACGCTGACCGCAACCGAGCGCCGGGACCGGCGGACCGTCAGCGGGTGGTCTTGCGGGCCGTGCGCCGGTTGCCGAAGGACTCCATGGTGGTGGCCTTCTTCGCCGGCGCCCGGGTGGCCGTGGTCGTCCGCGCGCGGGCAGCCGCGGCCTTCTTCGCCGGCGCCTTCTTCGTCGCCGCCCTCGTCCCGGGCGCCTTCATGGCGGGGGCTGCCTTCTTGGCGGCGGGCGTCTTCTTGGCGGCGGCCGCCTTGGCGGTCGGGGTGCGGGTCGGGGCGGCCGTCGCGGAGGTCGCCTTCTTCCGGGCCACCCGCGCCGTCGTCGGGGTGGGCTTCTCACCCGGGCTCTTGGCCACGCTCGCCCCGGTGGCCCGCTTCGTGGCGGCCGCGACCTTCTTCGCCGCCGCCTTGCGGTTCATCGGGGCCTTGCTGGCCCCGACGGCCTTCCGGGCGCTGGTGGGCCTGGCGGTGGCCCCGGTCGTGCTCCGTCGAGCGTCGGCCATCGTCGCTCCTCCTCGGGGTGTCCTGCCGAGGCCCGCACCGACGGTGCCGCTGACGGGACGGGCCGGTCCAGCCGGGTCGAGCCGACCGGCCCACTCGGCGCCCGTGTCTTCCCCCACCCCCGGCACCCAAACTTTCGCTACGGCGGGGACCGGCCCGGCGTACCGGCCGAGGCTTTCCAGCAGGGGGTCAGCGGGCGATGTGCAGGCCGTCGTTGATGCCTCCGCGGGCGTCGAGATAGCCGCTGATCCGGTCCATGGCGGCCCGGTACGTCTCACGCCGCCGGTCGGCGGCCGGGAGCCGGGCGAGGTTGAGGACCCGGATGGTGGGCTTCAGGGAGAGCCAGATGGGGATGGCCTCCGCCCGCGTGACGGTCCATCGGCGGTCGGCCTGTTCGGTAAAGGTGAACTTGGCCAGGACGCCTTCGCGGTTGGCGTCCTTGGAGAAGTCGTGCCGGGCGAGGGTGTTGCCGACACCGTAGGCGATCCACTTGTCGCCGACCTTCTGGAAGGGCTGCACGACGTGGGCGTGGTGTCCGATGATCAGGTCGATGTCCGGATCGGCGATCAACTCGTTGGCCCAGCGCAGCTGGTTGCCGTCGGGGATGTGTTCCATCTCGGTGCCCCAGTGGACGGACAGGACGATGATCTGCGCGCCCGCCCTGCGGGTCGCTGCGGCGGCCTTCCTGATGGCGGGCACGTCGATGCGGTTGGCCAGCCACGGTTTGTCCGGTGGCCGCGGCTGGCCGTTGAAGTGCGCAGCCCAGGACAGGTGGCCGATCTTGACGCCCTTCACCTGGTAGATGGTGGGGGTGGCCTGTGCGGCGCTGCTGCGGAAGGTGCCGGTGTGCTTCAGCCCGGCGGCGTCGAGCGCGTCGAGGTTGGCGTAGACGCCTTGCTCGCCCTGGTCGAAGGAGTGGTTGCTGGCCGTCGAACAGGTGTCGTAGCCGGCGGTCCTGATGGCCGGTCCCAGGTCGGTGGGGGCGCGGAACCGGGGAAAGTCCGCCGGCGCACCGGGACCCATGGGCGCTTCCAGGTGGCAGATGGCCAGGTCGGCGGACTCGACCGCGGGCCGGATGGGGGCGAACATCGGGTCGAAGTCGTAACCGGGCCGACCGGCCTTGACCGCGTCGGCGCCGGCCTGCTGCCAGGTGGGTGGGTGCACCAGGATGTCGCCGGAGCCCAGGATGGTGACCTGCCGAGCCCCCGCCGGAGCCGTCGACGTGGCGGTGCTGGCCAACCGGTCGCGGATCGTCTCTTCACGGGCTGCCCCGGCGGCGGGAGGCGAGGCCACCAGCGCGGCGACGAGCAGCATGCGGATGACGGAAAGGCGCACGCCCGGCTCTTCCCGGTCAGCGGCGGTTGATGCCGCACCGCCGCTGACGGAGGTGGCCGGTCGTCACACCTCGTCACCGGATACCGGGTTGCCCGCTCCCCGCACCCACGGCATCCTCCCCGCATGATCGAGATCGAGACGCGGGTGCTCAGTGAGGGCGACTGGAAGATGTGGCGGGAGTTGCGGCTCGCCGCGCTGGCGGAGGCGGCGTACGCCTTCGGTTCCCAGCTGGCGGACTGGCAGGGCGAGGGCGACCGTGCGGAACGGTGGCGCGCTCGGCTGGCCATCCCCGGCTCTTACAACATCATCGCGATGCTCGACGGGCAGCCCGTCGGGATGGCCAGCGGGGTGCCGACCGGTCAGCACGGCGTCGTCGAGCTGATCTCGATGTACGTGGCGCCGGTGGGACGTGGCCGGAGCGTGGGCGACCACCTCGTCCGGGCGGTCGAGCAGTGGGCGCGGCTGGTGGGCGCGGAGACCCTGCGCCTGGCCGTGGTGGAGGGCAACCGGAACGCCTGGGCGCTCTACCAGCGCAACGGCTTCCGTGACACGGGTGAGCTGGGCGACCACATGCCCGACGGCGTGCGTCGGGAGCGCATCATGGCCAAGACTCTGGTGGGCTAGTGTGCTGCGCCGAAATTCGCCCACAAAATCGGGCGAGTGATTCGAGGACCTCCTCGGCGGTCTTGGTCCAGGTGAATGGCCTGGGGTTGGTGTTCCAGTCTGCGATCCAGGCGCGGATGTCGGCTTCCAGGCTGTGAACGCTTTGTGGGCGCAGACCAAGTGCACGTCATCGTCTCGATGAACTGTGGATCCGTGGAGAGCTTGAACGTGTCGGCCAGATGCGGCTTCAGGCCGAAGTCCCGCCAGATCCGCCCGACGGTGGACTTCGACAGTCCGGACTTCTCCGCCATCGAGGTGCGCGACCAGGCGAATCTCTGGCGCGCCACACTAGCCAGGCGCGACCGGGAGGTGACGCTTGTGGGCCGTGGCGTGGTAGCGATCAAGGACCGCTTGTGCGATTGCTGACGGCACAGGGCGTCCTTCGAGGAAGTCGTCGATGTTGTCGTAGGTGAAACCAAACACGTCCTCGTCGGGTTTGCCAGGGGCGAGTGTCTCCAGGTCGGCGGTAGGTGCCTTGCCGACGAGCGCGTCCGGGGCGCCGAGCAGTTGTGCGATCGTGCGGATGCGGCGTTTTGTCAGACCGGTCAACGGCACGATGTCGGCGGCGCCGTCGCCGTACTTCGTAAAGAAGCCGGTGACTGCTTCGGCGGCATGGTCGGTGCCGACGACGAGGCCGTCGAGAGCGCCCGCCACGGCGTACTGCAGGACCATCCGCTGCCTGGCCTTGATGTTGCCGAGGACGAAGTCCTGATGCTGCCTGTCTCGGAACACGAGCCCAGCGGCGATCAACTCACCGAGGCAGGCATCACTGGCCGGTTGTATGTTGCCGGTGAGCACCTGGTCGGCCTGGATGAAGTCGAGCGCGGCTGCGGCGTCGCCCTCGTCGTGTTGCGCCCCGCACGGCAGCCGCATGGCGATGAAGACGGCAGGGTGTCCGGTCTGGCGCACCCTCTCTACGGCGAGTTGACACATCTTGGCCGTGACAGTGGAGTCGATTCCACCGCTGATGCCCAGCACCAGCGCCGTGCGGCCGGAGGCGTACAGGGTATCGGTGAGGAAGGCGACACGCCGCTCGATGTCGGCGTGCGGCCCGACGGACGCATTGACCCGCAGTTCATGGGAGATCCGCTGTCGTGCCGTCTCGTATGCGGCGAGGTTCTCAGTGGCGCTGGTGTGGTTCATCGATGATCTGAATCGGCGGGGCTCGGGTAGCGGGCGCCGTTGAAGGTGACGCGCAGCGTGTACACCGAGGTGCCGGCGGTGATGAACAGGTGGTTGCGTTTCGGTCCCCCGAAGGTCAGGTTGGCGACGTTCTCGGGCAGCAGGAGTTTGCCGATAAGGGTGCCGTCGGGGTCGAAGCAGTGCACGCCGTCCCAGGCCGCAGCCCACACGCGTCCTGCGTCGTCAAGACGGATACCGTCGAAACGGCCGAAGTCGCACTCGGCGAAGATCTTCCCGCCGGTCAGGGTGGCTTCGGCGGTGACGTCGAAGACGCGGATGTGGCTGGGCTCTTGGCGGGTGTCGACGATGTAGAGCTGCTGCTCATCGCGGGAGAAGGCCAGCCCGTTGGGGCGACAGAAGTCATCGGCGACGATGCGAAGGTCTCCGGTGGCGGGGTCGAGGCGGAAGACGTAGCAGGCCCCCCCGAACTCGCTGTCGCCCTTGTTGCCCTCGTAGTCGCTGTGGATGCCGTAGATCGGGTCGGTGAACCAGATGGTGCCGTCGGCGCGCACGACGATGTCGTTGGGGCTGTTGAGCCGCTTGCCCAGGTAGTTGTCGGCGAGCACCGTGATCGTGCCGTCGTGTTCGGTGCGGGTGACCCGCCGGTTTCCCTGCTCGCAGGTGAGGAGCCGACCCTGGCGATCGACGGTGTTGCCGTTGGCGTAGCCCGAGAAGTGTCGGAAGACGCCCACAGCCCCGGTGGTCTCGTCCCAGCGCAGCAGCCGGTCGTTGGGGATGTCGCTCCACACCAGATACCGCCCGGCAGCAAAGTAGGCAGGTCCTTCGGTCTTGCGGGCGCCGGTATGCAGCCGTTCGAGGACGAAGTCGCCGTTGAGCAGGCGGAATCGCTCGTCGAGCACCCGGAACTCGGCTGTGATGGTTTCGATCATGGAAGACCTCCGTCGTGGGGGATCTGCGTCCGACAATAACGTAGGAGACCGAATGACATATGGTCAATAAGCTTGTTTGGCAGACTGCATATGGATACCATGGACCCATGGTGGATGACATCGACCGGGCCCTGCTGGGGCACCTGCAGCAGGACGCCACCCAGTCCTACGCGGCACTGGGCAAGGCGGTGGGGCTTTCGGCGGGCTCGGCGCATGAGCGCGTACGCAAGCTGCGGGAGCGTGGCGTGATCCGCCGAACGACCGTCGATGTCGATCCGGTCGCCGTGGACCGTGGTGTGTTGGCCTTTGTGATGCTTGACGCCAACGCATGGATGGGCGACACACCCACGCGCGACGCGCTCGCGGCTCTACCAGAGATCCAGGAGGCGCACATCATCGCCGGCCCGGCCACCGTGTTGGCGAAGATCCGCACCGAGACCACGGAGGAACTGCAGGCGGTGCTACGTCGCATCTTCGACATCGATGGAGTTACCGGCACGCAGACCATCGTCGTGCTGGAGTCCTTCTTCGAACGCTCGGTGGATGTGCACAAGGGCGCCACGACACGCTGACGCAGCAGCGCACAGCCGTCGGCATGCCGGGGCTGGCTCGTCCAGCCAGATGTTCACCACTCCGGCCGCGCCGATCAGGCAGCCGAGGACGAGGAATGCGATCCCGCCGGGCCGGCGCTGATCCCCCGCACCCCGGGGCGCCGGTCGAACCTTTGGCGGCTCCCGCCCGTACCAGTGCTCGGGAGGCCCATCATGACCGTACGCCGAGTGCTCGCCGTCCTCGCGGCCGTCGCCGTGAGCGTCCTGCCGACCGCGACCCCCGCCGCCGCGCACGGCGCACCCACCAGCCCGCTGAGCCGGTCGGCGGCCTGCGGCCCGGAAGGCCCGCACGCCGCGACGCCGGCCTGCCGGGCCGCCGTCCGGGCCGGAGCGGCGGTACGCGAGTGGGACAACATCCGGGTCTTCGGCGTCAACGGCAAGGACCGGGAACGGATCCCGGACGGTGAGCTGTGCAGCGGCGGGCTGTCGGCGTACCGGGGGTTGGACCTGCCGCGCACCGACTGGCCGGCGACAGAGCTGACCGCCGGGGCGAAGTTCACCTTCCGCTACCGGGGGACCATCCCGCACAAGGGCACATTCCGGCTCTACGCCACGCGTCCCGGCTACGACCCGCAGAGCCGGTTGACCTGGGCGGATCTCGCCCCGCGCCCGTTCCTGACACTGACCGACCCGCCGCTGCGCAACGGGTCGTACCAGCTGGCGGGCCGGCTGCCCGCCGGGCTGACCGGGCGGCACCTGATCTACACCGTGTGGCAGAACTCCGACACCCCGGACAGCTACTACTCCTGCTCCGACGTGGTGTTCCGGAAGCCCGGCGGGGCCACGCCCACCGCGGCGGCCAGCCCGGCCACCCCGGCCGTCGCGCCGCGCGCCGCCAGCACCGCCGTACCCGGGTTGACCGCGGCGCCGGTGCCGGGCGATCCGGGCGTACCCGTGGCGTCGGTGACCCGCCTCGGCGGTGACAGCCTCCGACTGGTGGTCGGCGCGGCGGCGGCGGTCACCGTGCTGCTCGCCGCGATCGTCGCCATGCGGCTGCGCCGGGCCGGCACCGTTCCGCCCGGCCGCGCCTGCGACGTGCGCAACCACCGCGCCGGCCGCCGCCGCACCTGGTGACCGCGCGCCGCCGCGCCCCGGCCGCGCCACCCAACGGCGGCCGGGACGCCTCGACGGATCAGCCGAGCAGGCCGTCGATCTCGGCCAGTTCCTCGGCGGTGAAGTCGAGGTTCTCCACCGCGGCGACGTTCCCCTCCAACTGGGCCACGCTGCTCGCGCCGATGATCAGGCTGGTCATCCGTGGGTCGCGCAGCGCCCAGGCGAGGGCGAGCTGGGCGAGGGTCTGCTCCCGCCGCTCGGCCACCCGGCCCAGGCCGCGGATGGTGGCCAGCTTCTCCTCGGTCAGGTCGCTCTCGTTGAGGAAGACGCTGGTGCGCACCCGCGAGTCCGCGGGAATGCCGGCGAGGTAGCGGTCGGTGAGCAGGCCCTGGGCCAGCGGGCTGTACGCGATGCAGCCCGCGCCGACCTCCGCCAGCGTGTCGAGCAGGCCGTCGTCCTCGGTCCACCGGTTCAACATCGAGTACGACGGCTGGTTGATCAGCAGCGGCGTGCCCAGGTCACGCAGGATCGCCGCCGCCCGGGCGGTCTGCTCCGAGTCGTAGTTGGAGATGCCGACGTAGAGCGCCTTGCCGGAGCGGACGACGGCGTCGAGCGCGCCCATCGTCTCCTCCAGCGGGGTGTCCGGGTCGAACCGGTGCGAGTAGAAGATGTCGACGTAGTCCAGCCCCATCCGGCGCAGCGACTGGTCCAGCGAAGAGACCAGGTACTTGCGGGAGCCCCACTCGCCGTACGGGCCGGGCCACATCAGGTAGCCGGCCTTGGTGGAGACGACCAGCTCGTCCCGGTAGGGCTTGAGGTCGGTCGCCAGCAGCCGGCCGAAGGCCTCCTCCGCCGCGCCGGGCGGCGGGCCGTAGTTGTTGGCCAGGTCGAAATGGGTGACCCCGAGGTCGAACGCGCGTCGGACGATGTCCCGCTGCCGCTCGAAGGGCCGGTCCGGCCCGAAGTTGTGCCACAGGCCGAGCGAGACGGCGGGCAGCCGCAGCCCGCTGCGTCCGGTCCGTCGGTAGGTCATCGAGTCGTAACGCTGATCAGCGGCGAGGTAGGTCACGACGCCGACCCTATCGGCGTCGGAGAACGGGCGTGCCGTCCCGGTGTGCGGGGGTAGCTTCGAGCCCATGCGCTTCGTCCCGCTCGACACGCCCAAGCCGATTTCCAAGATCGGTCTCGGCACCTGGCAGTTCGGCTCGAAGGAGTGGGGTTACGGCCCCGACTACGAGCGCCGGGCGGCGGACATCGTGCGGCGGGCGCTCGACCTGGGGGTCACCCTCTTCGACACCGCCGAGGTGTACGGCTTCGGCCGCAGCGAGCGGATCCTCGGGGCCGCCCTCGGCGCCGACCGGGAGAAGGTCGTGGTGGCCAGCAAGGTCTTCCCGGTCCTGCCGGTCGCCCCGGTGGTGCAGCAGCGGGCGGTCGCCTCGGCGGCCCGGCTCGGCGTGCAGGGCATCGACCTCTACCAGGTGCACCAGCCCAACCCGGTGGTCGCCGATACCACCACCATGCGTGGCATGCGCGCGTTGCAGGACGTCGGCCTGGTCGCCGAGGTCGGGGTCAGCAACTACAGCCTGCGCCGCTGGCGGTTCGCCGAGGCCGCGCTGGGCCGGCGGGTGCTGAGCAACCAGGTCCGCTACAGCATGATCGACCGGGGCCCGGAGGAGGACCTGATCCCGTACGCGGAGCAGGCCGGCCGGATCGTCATCGCGTACAGCCCGCTCGCGCAGGGCTTCCTCTCCGGGCGGTACGACGCGAAGCACCCGCCGAGCGGGGCGGTGCGCCGGGCCAACCCGTACTTCCTGCCGGAGAACCTGGAACGCGGCACCGCCCTGATCGCGACGGTGCGCGAGGTGGCCGACGCGCACGACGCCACCCCCAGCCAGATCGCGCTGGCCTATCTGCTGCACCACCCGAACGTGGTGGCCATCCCCGGCGCGTCCGGTGTGGAGCAGATGGAGCGCAACGCGGCCGCCGCCGAGATCGACCTCGGCGCCGACGAGTACGCCGCCCTGGCCACCGCCGCCCGGCAGTTCCGGCCGGTCACCGGCCTGGCCGCGGTGCCGAGGCTGATCCGCGCCCGAGTGGGGAAGTGAGCATCATGGACGACATCACCGCGCTGATCCTGGACGACCACGCCGCCTTCCGGCGCGGCTTCGCCCGGCTCGACGACGCCCGCGACGAGACCGAACTGCTCGCCGTCTGGGAGGCGCTCGCCCTGCACCTGGACATCCACGCCGAGGCGGAGGAGGCGATCCTCTATCCGCACCTGGTGCGGCACGGCGACGACGGCGAGGACGAGACCACCGACGCCATCGGCGACCACAACGAGATCCGCGACGCCATCGCCGAGTCCAAGCTGCACCCGGTGGGCTCCGACGAGTGGTGGGCGGCGGTGTGGAAGGCCCGCCGGGAGAACAGCGAGCACCTCGCCGAGGAGGAGGACGGGGCGCTGCCGGACTTCCGCCGGCACGCCGGGGTCGAACTCCGCGCCGAGCTGGGCGCCCGCTGGCTGACCTTCTACGGCGAGCACAAGAACGGCCGCAACCTGACCTTCGACGACAAGGACCCGCGGAAGTACGTGCAGGAGCACCGCTGACGCGGACGGGACCCCGCCGCCCGGAGTGATGGGCGACGAGGCGGCGCCGGAATCCCCGACACGGGGGAGTCGGCATGGCGTGGCCGGGCGGGAGAATGGCCCGGTGACTCCCCGGGCGCTGATCGCGCCGCTCGTCCGTGCGAGCACCTGTCGCCGTGGCGTGTTCCTCCTGCTCGGCGGGGTGCTGGCCCTGCCGTACGCGCTGCTGGCCGGCACCTTCGTCCAACTCCTCACCCGCGGCGAGGTGCCCCGGCTGCTGGTCTTCGCGCTGATGGTGGTGGCCGCCGTCATCGGCGCGGTGCCGTTCTTCCTCGACGGCAGCCGGACGCTGGAGATCGCCGCCGCCCGCGCCCTGCTCGGCGTGCCGCTGCCGGAGCCCGCCGCCGGGCACCCGGCCGACCGGGAGACCCGGCTGCGCGCCGCGCTCTGGATCGCCCTGCACATGACCGTCGGCGGGACGGTGATGTTCGCGCTGATCAGCGCCCTGCCGATGGCGTTGTCGTTCATCGCCCAGCAGTTCGGCGTCGGCACCCAGCTGGTCGCCCAGGAGAGCTGGGGGCCGCTCGACGGGCGGGACACCGGCTGGCTCACCCTCACCGGGGTGCTGATGCTGCTCGGCCTCGGCTACGCGGTGGCCGGGCTGGGCACGCTCGCCGCCTCGATGGCCCCGGCGCTGCTCGGCCCCTCGGCGGCCGAGCAGCTCGCCGCGCTGGCGGCGCGGGCGGCCCGGCTCGCCGAGCGCAACCGGCTGGCCCGGGAACTGCACGACTCGGTGGGTCACGCGCTGACCGTGGCCACCCTCCAGGCCGGCGCGGCCCGTCAGCTCCTCGACGGCGACCCGGAGTTCGCCCGCCGGGCGCTCGCCGCGATCGAGGAGACCAGCCGGCACGCGATGGACGACCTGGACCACGTGCTGGGCCTGCTCCGGGAGACCGAGGACGGCGCCCGTGCCTCGGCCGGCACCGCGCCGCAGCGGACCCTGGCCCAGCTCGACCGGCTCGTCGCCGACACCCGGGCGGCCGGGCTGCGGGTCGACGCGCGGGTCGACGGGGAGCTGGCGGAGCTACCCCCGGCGGTGTCCCGGGAGGGCTACCGGATCGTGCAGGAGGGGCTGACCAACGCCGCCCGGTACGGCCGCGGCCCGGTGCGCCTGCGGGTGGACGTACCCGGGGAGGCGACGGTGCCCGGTCCTCGCGGGCCGTCGGACGCGCCGAGCCGGCGGTGGTTGGAGATCGAGCTGGCGAACCTGCTGGGCGGCGCGGCGCGGCCGGGACGCGCCGGCCGGGGCCTGGACGGCATGCGGGAACGGGTGCTGCTGCTCGGCGGGCGGATCACCGCCGGCCCGGAGGATGGTCACTGGCGGGTCCGGGTGCGGCTGCCGGTGCCGAGGGGGGAGGCGCGGTGAGCACGGACGTGCTGATCGTCGACGACGACGAGCTGATCCGGGTCGGGCTGCAGGCGATCATCGACGCCCAGCCGGACCTGCGGGTGGTGGGCGAGGCCGCCGACGGCGCCGAGGTACCCCCGCTGGTCGCGCGGCTGCGGCCCCGGGTGGTGCTGATGGACGTGCGGATGCCCGCCATCGACGGCATCCAGGCCACCCGGCTGCTGCTGGCCGCCTCCGCCGACCCGCCCCGCGTCCTCGTGGTCACCACCTTCGAGAACGACGAGTACGTCTACGAGGCGCTGCGCGCCGGCGCGAGCGGCTTCCTGCTCAAGCGGGCCCGCCCGGTGGAGGTGGTCACCGCCGTCCGGGCGGTCGCCGCCGGTGACTCGCTGCTGTTCCCGGCCGCGATCCGCCGCCTCGCCGGGGCGTACGGGGGGTCGGGCGGGGACCGGCTGCGCGCGGCCCGGCTGACCGAGCGGGAGGCGGAGGTGTTGCGGCTGATGACCACCGGGCTCTCCAACACCGAGATCGCCGGGCAGCTCGTGGTCGGGGTCGAGACGGTCAAGACGCACGTCGGCAACGTGCTGGCCAAGCTCGGCGTGCGGGACCGCACCCAGGCCGTGATCGCCGCGTACGAGTCGGGTTTCGTCGTCCCCACCGGCTGATCCCCCTCGGCCGGGGGAGCGGGTTCGTCACCGCTCGGGAGGGCGGTGATGGCACCGCCGCTGAGGCTGGGAGCATGACGACAACCGATGCTCCCACCCACCGTCCGGCCTCCCGCCGGCCCGACCGGCTCGCTCCGCTGGCCGCCGGCTGGCTCGGCCTCTGGGGCGTACTCGCCCTGCTCTGCACGCTGACCGGCGCCGGCTACCCGTTCGGCGCGAACGACCAGGACGGCGGCGGGGCGAACCTGCTCCGGCTGGTTCCCGTCGACGTCGCGCCGCCGCTCTTCGCCGGGATGCTGCTGGCCGCCGCGGTCGCCGCGCTCGCGATGAGCAGCCAGGGCGCCCGCACCGCCGGCGCGCCGCGCGCGCTGCTGCTCGGCTACGGCTGGACGGTCGCCTTCGTCCTGGCCGTGGTGGTGCCCGACGCGCGGGTGCTGGTGATCCTCGGCTACGCGCCGATCCTGATCCTCGGCGCCCCGTTCGGCTGGCCGCCGGTCGACTACGCCGACGTCTTCACCTGGTCGCTCGGCGTCAAGGTGGCCGCCATGGCGGGCGGGGTGCTGCTGGCCGGGGCGCTGCTGGTCTGGCAGCGGCGGACCGCCGACGCCTGCGTGGTCTGCGGCCGGGGCGGCGCCGAGCGGGGCTGGACCACCCGGGCGGCCGCCGCCCGCTGGGGGCGCTGGGCCGCCTGGACCGCCGCCGCGATCCCCTTCGCGTACGCGCTGACCCGGTTCGCCTGGGCGGCCGGCATCCCGCTCGGCATCTCCCCCGAACTCCTCGACGACATGCAGGAGACCGGACAGGTCTGGGCCGGCGCCGGGCTGGGCACCTTCGCCACCGTCGGCGCGGTCCTCACCCTCGGGCTGGTGCAGGGCTGGGGCGAGCGGTTCCCGCGCTGGATGGTCGGTCTGGCCGGCCGGCCGGTGCCGGTGAAGCTCGCGGTCGTCCCGGCCACCCTGGTCGCGCTCGCGGTCACCGCGGCCACCCTCGGCCTGGTCACCACGCCCGAGTTCTGGCGGCTCGGCGGCGGCTTCACCATGGCCAGCGCGCCGATGCTGCTCTGGCCGTTCTGGGGCGCCGCGCTCGGTGCGGCCACGTACGCGTACCACCTGCGCCGCCGGGGCGGCTGCGCCCGCTGCGGTCGCGCCTGACGTCGCGGGCCGGCGCCCCGCCGCCGGCTCCGGCCACCGGGGGAGCAGGGTGCCCCGTCGATCGACGGGGCACCCTCGTTTTCCTGCGCTAGCCTGGGTCGGGTGACTGCGCCAAACCAGGTTCTCCCGGTCCCGCCCGCCGACCTGCCCGGCACGCTCGGCGAGCTGCGCGCGGCCGGGCACCGGCACCGCACCGTCAAGCAGGAACTCCGCGACAACCTCCTCGCCCGGATGCGTTCCGGCGCCGATCGCTTCCCCGGCATCGTCGGCTACGACGACACGGTCCTGCCCGAGGTCGAGCGGGCCCTGCTCGCCGGCCACGACATGGTGCTGCTCGGCGAGCGCGGCCAGGGCAAGACCCGGCTGATCCGCTCGCTGGTGGCGCTGCTCGACGAGTGGACCCCGGTGATTCCCGGCTCCGTGCTCAACGAGCACCCGATGCACCCGCTCACCCCGGCCTCCCGCGCGCTGGTCGCCGAGGCCGGCGACGACCTGGCGGTCGGCTGGCTGCACCGCTCGATGCGCTACGGCGAGAAGCTGGCCACCCCGGACACCAGCGTCGGCGACCTGATCGGCGACGTCGACCCGATCCGGCTCGCCCAGGGCCGCACCCTCGGCGACCCGGAGACCATCCACTTCGGACTGGTGCCGCGCACCAACCGGGGGATCTTCGCGGTGAACGAGCTGCCCGACCTGGCCGAGCGGATCCAGGTGGCGCTGCTCAACGTGCTGGAGGAGCGGGACATCCAGGTCCGTGGCTACCAGCTGCGGCTGCCGCTGGACCTGTTCCTGGTGGCCAGCGCCAACCCGGAGGACTACACCAACCGGGGCCGGATCATCACGCCGCTCAAGGACCGCTTCGGTGCGGAGGTCCGCACCCACTACCCGGTCGACCTGGAGCTGGAGCTGGCGCTGATCCGGCAGGAGGCCGAGCTGGTCGCCGAGGTGCCGGAGCACGTGCTGGAGGTGCTCGCCCGGTTCGCCCGTGCCGTGCGGGAGTCGCCGTCGGTGGACCCGCGCTCCGGCGTCTCCGCCCGCTTCGCGATCGCCGCCGCCGAGACGGTCGCCGCCGCCGCGCTGCGCCGATCCGGTCTGCTCGCCGCCGGTCCCGCCGCCCCGGGGGTACGCCCCGAGGCCCCGGTCGCGCGGGTCGGCGACGCGGTGTCGGTGACCTCGACCCTGCGCGGCAAGGTCGAGTTCGAGAGCGGCGAGGAGGGGCGCGAGGTCGAGATCCTGGCCCACCTGCTGCGCACCGCCACCGCCGAGACGTTCCGGGCCCGGCTGGCCGGGCTGGACCTGTCCGGCTTCACCGGCCTGGTCGCCGAGGGCACCGTCATCGAGACCGGTGAGCTGGTCTCGTCGGCGGAGCTGCTGCGCCAGGTCGGCACCGTGCCGGGGCTGGCCAAGGCGCTGGACCGGCTCGGGCTGGGCGACGCGCCCACCCCGGAGGAGGCCGCCGCCGGGATCGAGTTCGTCCTGGAGGGGCTGCACCTGACCCGCCGGCTCGGCAAGGACGTCACCGAGTCGGGCCGTACCGTCTACGGCGGCCGGGGCTGAGCGTGGCCGGCAACCGGTTCCGGTACGGCCAGTGGCGCGGCGGGCCCGACCCGCTCGCCCCGCCGTACGACGTCCGGGCCGCGGTGGACGCCGTCGGCGCGGAGGTGCTGGCCGGCGGCAGCCTGCGGGACGCGCTGCGCGACCTGCTGCGCCGGGGCCCGCAGGGGCGCGGCGGCCTGGACGACCTGGCCGCCCGGGCCCGCCGGCTGCGCCGGGAGGCGCTGCGCCGGGGCGACCTGGACGGGGCGGTGACCCGCTCCCGGGCGCTGCTCGACCAGGCGCTGGCGGCGGAACGCGACGAGCTGCGCGGGCGCGCCGACGACGATGCGCGGTTCGCCGAGGCGGTGCTGGACAACCTGCCCCGCTCCACCGCCCGCGCCGTGCAGGAGCTGGCGGGCTACCAGTGGGCCAGCGACGAGGCGCGGCGGACGTACCAGCGGATCCTCGACGGGCTGCGCGGCGACGTGCTGGAGCAGCGCTTCGCCGGGCTGCGCGACGCGGCACGGGCGGCCGGCGACCCGGCGGTGCAGCGGCAGCTGGCCGAGATGATGCGGGACCTCAACGACCTGCTGGCCCGGCACGCCCGCGCCGAGGACACCACCGACGCGTTCGCCGAGTTCATGCGCCGGCACGGCGAGTTCTTCCCGGAGCGGCCGAAGGACGTCGACGAGCTGGTCGACGTGCTGGCCCGCCGCTCGGCCGCCGGGGAGCGGCTGATGCGGTCGCTGTCGGACCAGCAGCGCGAGGAGCTGGCCGGGCTGATGCGGCAGTCCCTCGGTGACCGGCTGGCCGGCGAGCTGGCCGCGCTGGACGGGCACCTGCGGGCGCTGCGCCCCGACCTGAACTGGCAGCGCGGCGAGCGGGTCCGCGGTGACCAGCCACTCGGCTACGGCGAGGCGGCCGGCGCGCTCGACGAGATCGGCGAGCTGGACGACCTGCTCGACTCCCTCGACCAGGAGCACCCCGGCGCGACCCTCGACGACGTCCGCCGGCTGCGGGAGCTGGAGCGGGAACTGCGCCGGCAGGGGTGGGTGAGCCGGGACGCCGACGGGCTCACCCTGAGTCCGAAGGCGCTGCGCCGGCTCGCCGGCACCGCGCTGCGGCGGGTCTTCGCCGACCTCACGGCCGGGCCGCGCGGGCAGCACGACCTGCGCTCGGCGGGCGCGGCCGGCGCGGTCCGCGGGGCGTCCCGACCCGGGGAGTACGGCGACGAGCCGCCGCTGGACGGGGTGCGCACCCTCACCCGGGCGGTCCGCCGGGCCGGCCCCACGGTGCCGGTCCAGCTCGACGTCTCCGACTTCGAGGTGGTGGAGACCGAGCGGCGGGCGTCGGCGGCGGTGGCGCTCTGCGTCGACCTGTCGTACTCGATGATCTCGCAGGGGCGCTGGGGCCCGATGAAGCAGACGGCGCTGGCGCTGTCGCACCTGGTGGCGACCCGCTTCCCGCAGGACGCCCTGGAGATCGTCGGCTTCGGCCGGGAGGCGCTGACGCTGACCCAGCAGGAGCTGGCCGCGGTGGAGCCGGACATGCAGCAGGGCACCAACCTCCAGCACGCGCTGCGGCTGGCCGGGCGGCACCTGCGCCGGCACCCCGGCGCGGAGCCGGTGGTGCTGGTGGTCACCGACGGCGAGCCGACCGCCCACCTCGACCCGGACGACGGGGAGGCGCTGTTCCACTGGCCGCCGCTGCCGGAGACGATCGAGGCGACCATCCGCGAGGTGGACAAGCTGACCCGCTACGGTGCCACGCTGAACCTCTTCATGCTCGGCGACGATCCGGGGCTGCGCCGCTTCGTCGACGCGGTGGCCCGCCGCTCGAAGGGCCGGATGTTCACCCCGGACCTCGACGACCTTGGCGAGTACGTCGTCTCCGACTACCTGCGCGCCCGGCGGGGCCGGCGCTGAACCGCCCGGCGGGGCCGGGCTGAACCGCCCGTCCGGGTGATCCCGGTGCGGTAACGCCCCGATCCGCGCCGGTCGGCGGGGTTGACTGGGGACGTGGAGAGCGCGGGGCTGCGGCGGAGCTACGACGAACTGCTCGCCGAGGTGGAGGCGGGCGGCTTCGGCGAGCCGCCGCAGGGGCAGCTGACCGCCGCGCAGATCGTGGCCCACCTGGCCGCCAACGACGAGCTGATGAGCGAGGCCACCGAGGCGGTCCTCGCCGGCTCGCCCTTCGCCTACTACGACCTGGAGACCATCCACCGCCCCCAGGTGGACGCGCTGGTCGCCGACTGCGGCGGCCTGGACGGGCTGGCCACCCTGCTGCGGGCCACCAGCCAGAAGCTCTGCGCCCTGGTGGACCGGCTCGGCCCGGCGGCGGAGACCCCGGTCGACACCCACCTGCGGGAGGGCTTCGACCTGGTCGTCGACGACACCCTGCCCTGGTCGCGCACCCTGGACCTGCACGCCCGCGTCCACCTGCCGAAACACCTCGCGCAGCTCCGGGTCCTGCGGACGCCGCCGGGGGCGCCCGTCGTCGACCGGCCGACCGTCGACCGGTCGATCGGGTCGTGAGCCAGCCGGTGCGGTGAGCCGGCGCGGGGTGGGCCTGCGCAGCGCGGCCCGGTCGGTCGTCCCCGCGCTGTTGCGGCACCGGATTTGGATGGCGCTGCCGGTGATCGGCCAGGGCGCGCTGACGGCGGGCGTGGCGTGGTGGATCGCGGCGACCCTCTTCGGCCACCAGGCGCCGATCTTCGCCGCCACCGGCTCGTTGATCTGCCTGTCGGCGGGTATGGGCGGGCGGGGCCGGCAGGCCGTCGACCTGTTCGTGGGGGTGCTGGCCGGCGTCGCGGTGGGGGAGGGCGTCCAGGCCCTCGACCTCGGCATCGGATTCCTGGTGATGGTGCCGGCGCTCGCGCTGGCGATGTCGATCGCCGCCCTGGTCGACCCGCGGCCGCTGACCTACGTCCAGTCCGGCACCGCCGTGTTGATCGTGGTCGCACTGGGGCCGGCGCGGTCGCCCGCCAGCTATCTGCTGGACGTGGCGGTCGGCGGCGCGCTGGGTCTGCTCGGCAGCCAGGTGCTGTTCAGTCCCGATCCGGTGAAGCTGGTCGCCGCGCCGGTCCCGGAGATCCTGCGGGACACCGCGGTCGCGCTGCGGACGGCGGCCGAGGCGCTGCGCCGGGGCGGGCCGGCGCTGGCGGCCACCGCCTGCGAGCAGGCCCGGCACGCCAACGCCCGCCTCGGCCGGCTCACCGAGGCCCGGGTGGAGGCTCGCCGGGTCACCGGCCGCACCGTACGTGGGCGCCGGCGGGCCGTCCGGCTGCACCGGGCCGACCGCCCCCTCGACGACGTCCACGTGCTGGTCGCCGCCGCCCTGCTGGTCTGCGACGACGTGCACGGACAGCTCACGTCCCACCCGACGGCGGGGTCGGGCCCGTTGCCGGACCGGTTGACCGAGCTGGCCGACGGGCTGGCGGAGCTCTCCGCCGCCACCACCGACCGCTCCGGATCCCGGCCCGGGTCCACCGCACCCGTGCCGTCCGGCCCCGGCGACCGCCCGGTGATCGAGGTGCACCTGCGCGACGCCACCGCCGCCCTGCACCGGCTCCGCGCCGCCGCTCCACCCTGACCCCGCCGACCGGGCGGTCCTCGCCCCCGGCGCGGGAGCGCGGATCAGGGGTGCCGGTGGAATGCCCGGCGGTACGCGCTCGGGGCGACGCCGATGCGCTGGCGGAGCTGCTGGCGCAGGGCGGCGGCGGTGCCGAAGCCGCAGCGGTGGGCCACCTGGTCGACGGTCAGGTCGGTGGTCTCCAGCAGCAGCCGGGCGTGGTCGGTGCGCTCCTGGAGCAGCCACTGGGCGGGGCTCAGCCCGGTCTCGGAGCGGAAGTGCCGGGTGAAGGTACGGACGCTCATCCGCGCGTGCTCGGCCAGGTCGCGCAGGGTGACCGGCTCGTGCAGCCGCTGCCGGGCCCACTCCCGGGTGCCGGCGGTGCCCGTTGCCGCCCGGTGGGGCACCGGGCGCTCGATGTACTGGGCCTGGCCGCCGTCGCGCCACGGCGGCACCACGCAGCGGCGGGCCGAGCGGTTGGCCACCTCGCTGCCGTGGTCGGTGCGGATGACGTGCAGGCACAGATCGAGGCCGGCGGCCACCCCGGCCGAGGTGAGCACGTCGTCGGAGTCGATGAAGAGCACGTCGGGGTCCAGGTCGACCGCCGGGTGCAGCCGGCGGAACTCCTCCGCGTACGCCCAGTGGGTGGTGGCCCGCCGGCCGTCGAGCAGCCCGGCGGCGGCCAGCACGAAGGCGCCGGTGCAGATCGACATGATCCGCGCGCCCCGCTCGTGGGCCGTCCGCAGCGCCGCCGCGACCTCGGGGTCGAGGACGCCGTCGGTCAGCGCCGGACCGCCGTGGATGCCCGGTACGACCACCGTGTCGGCGGCCTCGACCAGTTCGAGCCCGTGGTCGGGCAGCACCTGGTACCCGGCGGTGCTGCGCACCGGACGGCCCCCCGGCGTGCAGGCGTCGACCGTGTAGAGCGGCTGCAGGTCCTTGGTGCGGGCGGTGCCGAAAACCTGGGAGGGGGTGCCGAGGTCGAGGCCGACCACCTGGTCGATGGCGAGCACCGCGACCCGGTGCGGGACGATCGTCATGGCCCGATTATTGCGCATGATGGCTTTCCGGCCACTCGTCGTCCGCGGGCCCGCCGTCGAGACTCGTGTCGTGAACCGAGCCCGCCGTCTGCACCCCGCCTGGCTGGTCGCCGCCGTCGCGTTCGTCGCGCTGGTCGGCGCCGCCGGCTTCCGGGCCACCCCCTCGGTCCTGCTGCACCCGTTGCATGCCGAGTTCGGTTGGCCGCTGGCCACCGTCTCCGCCGCGGTCTCGGTCAACCTGCTGCTCTACGGGCTGACCGCGCCGTTCGCCGCCGCGCTGATGGACCGGTTCGGCGTCCGGCGGGTGGTGGCCGGCGCGCTGGCGCTGGTGGCGGCCGGCAGCGGCCTGACGGTGTTCATGACGGCCAGCTGGCAGCTGATCCTCTGCTGGGGGGTGCTCGTCGGGCTGGGCACCGGGTCGATGGCGCTCGCCTTCGTGGCCACGGTCACCGGGCGCTGGTTCGTCCGCCGTCGCGGGCTGGTCACCGGGGTGCTGACCGCCGGCGGGGCGGCCGGGCAACTGGTCTTCCTGCCGCTGCTCGCCGTGCTGGTCCGCGACCACGGGTGGCGCACGGCGGCGCTCGTCGTCGCCGGGGCGGCGCTGGCGGTCGTACCGCTGGTGGCCTGGCTGCTGCGGGAACACCCGGCGGATCTCGGCCTGCCCGCCTACGGCGCGGCGGAGGTGGTGCCGCCCGCGCCGACGACGGGCGGCGCGGCCTCCCGGGCCGTCGGCGCGCTGGCCTCGGCCGCGCGGACCCGGCCGTTCTGGCTGCTCGCCGGCGGGTTCGCGATCTGCGGCGCGACCACCAACGGGCTGGTCGGCACGCACTTCGTGCCGGCCGCGCACGACCACGGGATGCCGGAGACCACCGCCGCGGGGCTGCTCGCCCTGGTCGGGCTCTTCGACATCGTCGGCACCATCGCCTCCGGCTGGCTCACCGACCGGGTGGACAGCCGGCTGCTGCTCGGCGGCTACTACGCGCTGCGCGGTGGGTCGCTGCTGGTGCTGCCCGGTCTCTTCGCCGGCACGGCCGAGCCGAGCATGCTGGTCTTCATCATCTTCTACGGCCTGGACTGGGTGGCCACCGTGCCGCCGACCGTCGCGCTGTGCCGGGAGTACTTCGGCGCGGCGGGCGCGGTGGTCTTCGGCTGGGTCTTCGCCGCCCACCAGTTCGGCGCGGCGATCGCCGCGACCGGGGCGGGCCTGGTCCGCGACCGCCTCGGCGACTACGCGGTGGCCTGGTACGTCGCCGGGGCGCTGTCGATCGGCGCGGCCGGGCTCTCGTTGCTGCTGCGCCGCCGGGAACCGGTGCCGGTGCCCGGGGTGGCGCCGCCGGCCCGGGCCTGGAGCTACCGGGGCTGAGCGTCAGCTCACCGTCCACTGCTGCTGGGCGGCGCCGGTGCACGGGACCTGGACGAGTTCGTCGCCGGACTCGGTGCCGCCGTCCTTCACCTCGGCGCACTTGCCGGAGTGGACCGCGACCAGCAGCACCGGGCCGGTGCCGACCGGGGTCAGCCGCCACTGCTGGTTGGCCTGCCCGTGGCAGGGGAACTGCTGGAGCTTCGCGCCGTCGTCGGTGCTGCCGCCCTCGACGTCCAGGCACTGCGCGTGCGCCGCGTTGGTGAGGGTGACCAGGTCCGGGGCGACCGGGTTGGCCACCCACTGCTGCTCCGGCCCGCCTGAGCAGCCGGCCAACTCGGCCTTGGCCTTCTCGTCCTCGTCGTCGGTGCCGACGCAGAGGCCGGAGGCCACCGCCCGGAACACCTTCGGCCCGGCCACCGGGGCGGGCGGGGTGGTGGGCGCGGCGGTCGGCGAGGGCGCGGCGGGGGTGGTCGGGGCCGGTTCGGTGACCTCCGGCGACGGCGGCTGAGCCGGGGGCGCGGAGGCGGCGGACGCCGGCACCACCGGCTGGTCGCCGCCGCCGAGCACTCCGGTGGCGAAGAAGACCCCCACCAGTACGCCGACCAGCCCGGCGGCCAGCGCGAACCGGATCAACGGGTCCCGGGGCAGCCCGGGTCGGGCGGACCGGCGGGCGCCGTAGACGGTGCCGGCCGGGTCGTGGTGTTCGTCGGGGGCGGACATGGGGGAATCCTGACCCACCGGACCGGTCGATGGCCACCCGGCCCGGCCGGCGGTGACTCAGTCGACGACCGTGACGTCCTTCCAGAACGCCACCCGGTCGCGCACCATCTCGGCGTCCGGCTTCGGGTCCGGGTAGTACCAGACGGCGTCGGTGCTGGTCCGGCCGTCGTGCTCGAGGGTGTAGTAGGAGGCGGTGCCCTTCCACGGGCAGAACGTGTGGGTCGCCGACTCCCGGATCAGGTCGTCGCGCAGGGCGGCGCGGGGGAAGTAGTGGTTGCCCTCCACCAGGACGGTGTCGTCGCTCTCGGCGACCACCAGGTCGTTCCAGACGGCTTTCGGCATGGGTCCACGCTATGCCGTCCGCCCCGGACCGACCACCCGACCTGCGCATCAGGTCCGCGACCTTGTGGGCGCCCGAAGTGGCCACCGTGGACATCCCACGCGCGGGCCGTTCGGCGCGTAAGGTGATCTCATGCGCGCGCTGCGTGATCATGACCTGGCGGTGGACACGTTGCGGCGGTCGTACGCCGCGGTGCCCCTCGGGGAACCCGTCCGCCTCGCCAAACGCACCTCGAATCTGTTCCGCCCCCGGGCGGCCACCAGCTCACCGGGCCTGGACGTCTCCGGGCTGGACGGCGTGCTGTCGGTCGACCCCCGGGCCCGCACCGCCGACGTGCAGGGCATGTGCACGTACGAGGACCTGGTCGACGCCACCCTCCCGCACGGACTGATGCCGCTGGTCGTGCCGCAGTTGCGCACGATCACCCTGGGCGGCGCGTTCACCGGGCTGGGCATCGAGTCCACCTCGTTCCGCAACGGCCTGCCGCACGAGTCGGTGACCGAGATGGACTTGCTCACCGGCGCGGGCGAGATCCTCACCGCCCGCCCGGAGGGCGAGCACGCCGACCTCTTCGCCGCCTTCCCCAACTCGCTGGGCAGCCTCGGCTACGCCACCCGGCTGCGCATCGAGCTCCAGCCCGTACGCCACGCCGTGGCGCTGCGCAACGTGCGCTTCAGCCGGCTGGAGGAGCTGACCGAGGCGATCGGTGACGTGGTCGTCAAGGGCGAGTGGGAGGGCCAGCCCGTCGACGCGATGGACGGGGTGATGTTCAGCCCCGGCGAGGCGTACCTGACCCTGGGCACCTTCACCGACGACGCGCCGCAGCTCAGCGACTACACCGGCCAGGAGATCTACTACCGGTCGCTGCGCCGGCGCACCCGCGACGCGCTGACCACCCACAACTACCTCTGGCGCTGGGACACCGACTGGTTCTGGTGCTCGGCGGCGTTCGGGGTGCAGCACCCGGTCGTCCGCCGGCTCTGGCCGGCCCGGTGGCGGCGCAGCGACTTCTACCACCGCCTGGTCCGGCTGGAACACCGGCACCAGGTCGCCGCGCGGGTCGACCGCTGGCGCGGGCGCCCGGCCCGTGAGCGGGTGGTGCAGGACGTCGAGATCCCGCTGGAGGCCACCGCCGACTTCCTCCGCTGGTTCGCCGCCAACGTGGGCATGAACCCGGTCTGGCTCTGCCCGCTGCGGTTGCGCGAGCCGGGCGGGCCGGGCTCGGCGCGGACCTGGCCGCTGTATCCGCTCCGGCCGGGGCAGACCTACGTCAACGTCGGTTTCTGGGGCAGTGTGCCGATCGCCGGGGGAGCGGCGGACGGCGATGTGAACCGCTCGATCGAGCGGGCGGTGTCCGAGCTGGGCGGTCACAAGTCGCTCTACTCGGACGCGTACTACGACCGGGAAGCGTTCGACCGGCTCTACGGCGGGGACGTCTGGCGTGCCGTGAAGGACCGTTACGACCCGGACCACCGGCTCACCGGACTGTACGAGAAGGCGGTAGCGAGGAAATGAGCCTGACCGATCGAGAGCAGGGGGCGAGCAGTTCCCCCGTCCCACCACCGCCGGCGGGAGGCCGGCGCGGTCGCACGACCGTCGCGGACGTCGTCCGGGCGATGACCGTCGGGGACCTGCCGGTGCGCATCACCGGGTACGACGGCAGCGTGCTGGGCCCGGCCGACTCCGGGATCACCCTGTCCATCCGCTCCGAGCGGGGCCTGTCGTACCTGCTCACCGCGCCCGGCGACCTGGGCATGGCCCGGGCGTACGTCGGCGGCGACCTGGGGCTGGAGGGGGTGCCCCCGGGCGACCCGTACGAGGCGCTGCGGGTGCTCAAGGACGAGTTGCGGGTGCGGGTGCCCCCGCTGACCGAGGGGTTGGCGCTGGCGCGTGGGCTGGGCTGGGAGCGGCTGCTGCCCCCGCCGCCCCCGCCGCAGGAGGCGCAGCCGCGCTGGCGGCGCGTGATGAACGGGCTGCGTCACTCCCGCCTGCGGGACAGCACCGCCATCTCGCACCACTACGACGTCTCGAACGCCTTCTACGAGAAGGTGCTCGGCCCGTCGATGACGTACACCTGCGCGGTGTTCCACAGCCCGGGCGACACGCTGGAGCAGGCCCAGGCGGCCAAGTACGACCTGGTCGCCGGCAAGCTGGCGCTCAAGCCGGGGATGCGGCTGCTCGACGTGGGCTGCGGCTGGGGCGGCATGGTCCGGCACGCCGCCCGGGAGTACGGCGTGAAGGCGCTCGGCGTCACGCTGTCCCGGGAGCAGGCGCGGTGGGCGCAGGCGGCGATCGAGCGGGAGGGGCTGACCGAGCTGGCCGAGGTGCGCCACCTGGACTACCGGGACGCCCCGCGGCAGCAGTTCGACGTGGTCTCCTCGATCGGGCTGACCGAGCACATCGGGGTGCGCAACTACCCGGCGTACTTCGGAGCGCTGCGGGACCGGCTGCGGCCGGACGGCCGGCTGCTCAACCACTGCATCACCCGGGCCGACAACCGCGCCCCGCACCGCTCCGGCGCCTTCATCGACCGGTACGTCTTCCCGGACGGCGAGCTGGCCGGGCCGGGCCGGCTGATCAGTGAGATCCACGACGTGGGGCTGGAGGTGCACCACGAGGAGAACCTGCGGCAGCACTACGCGCTGACCCTGGCCGCCTGGTGCCGCAACCTCGTCGAGAACTGGGACTTCTGCGTCTCGGAGGTGGGGCAGGGCACCGCGCGGGTGTGGGGCCTCTACATGGCCGGGTCCCGGCTGGCCTTCGAGACCAACGGCATCCAGCTGCACCAGGTGCTGGCCACCCGCAACGGGCCGGCCGGGCAGACGTCGTACCCGCTGCGCCCCGACTGGACGCCCTGATCGCGGAACCGCCCGAGGAGAGCCGCGCCGGGTCGGCGCGGCTTTCCTCGACCCTATTGACAAAGAGAGTTTTTACGTACAAGCTCATTTGTGCGATGAGAGACGTCATGTACCTGGAGCAGATCGAGCAGGCCGAGGTCCTGCTCAAGCCGCAGCGCGTCGAGGTGCTGCGGCAGTTGGCCGAGCCCCGCACCTGCACCGAGGTCGCCACCCGGCTGGAGCAGACACCGCAGCGCGTCTACTACCACGTCAAGCAGTTGGTGGCGGCCGGGCTGGTCGAGCAGGTGTCGAGCCGGAAGGTGCGCGGCATCACCGAGGGCATCTACCAGGCCGCCGCCCGGTCGTACTGGCTCTCGCCCCGGCTGGTGGGGCGGGTCGGCGGGGTGCGCCGGGCCCGGGACGAGCTCAGCCTGGGCTACCTGCTCGACCTGATGGAGGAGGTCCAGGCGGACGTCGCCGCCCTCGACCGGTCCGCGCCGGAGCTGCCCTCCATCGGGGTGTCCGGCGAGATCCGGGTGCCGGCCGAGCGCCGGCAGGAGTTCCTGCACGACCTGCAGTCCACGCTGCGGGACCTGTTCACACGCTACGGCGGCGCTGAGGGGGACGCCTTCAAGCTGGCCGTGGCCTGTTACCCCAAGGGGGACGACCGTGAGTGATTCGTTGAAGCTGGGTGCCCGTCTCGCCGCGCCGGTCGAGGCCGTCCGGCGTGCCCTGACCGACCCGGCCGAGCTGCGCGTCTGGTTCGCCGAGCACGCCGAGGTGGAGCTGCCCCGACGGTACGAGTTCTGGGGCCGCTTCACGCCCGAGGGCGACGCGCCGCACCAGCGCCTGCTGCACGCCGACGAGGACACGCTGCGCTTCGCGTGGCTGCTCGACGGGGTGGAGACCACCAGCGAGATAGCCCTGACGCCCGAGGGCCCCGGCAGCACCCTGCTGACCCTCACCCAGAGCCACTTCAACTTCGCCGAGGCGCTGGACGGCAGCACCATCCGGGGGGTGCTCCAGACCTGGTGGAGCCTGTCGATCGCCAACCTCGCCGCGCACCTGGAGGGGCGACCGCTGCTGCCGAAGACCGACTTCACCTCCGCCGACCTGCGCGGCGAGCTGCTGATCGGCGCGCCGGTCGAGCGGGTCTGGCAGTCGCTGACCGACTCCGCCCAGGCCAGCGCCTGGTTCGGTTACCCGATCGGCATTGAGCCCTGGGTCGGCGGCCGGTACGCCATGGGCGGCTTCGAGGCCGGGTACGCGGCCAAGGTGGTCGACCTGGAGCCCGGCCACCGGATGTCCGTCGACTGGGGACCGACCGGCATCAGCACCTGGGAGCTGGCCGAGTCCGACGGGAAGACCAAGCTGACCTTCGTGCAGAGCGGCTTCGACGAGGGCAACCCGCCGTACGCGGCCTGGAGCGGGTCGGTGGCCGGCCTGTCCGAGCTGCGCCGCTACCACGAGATGGCCGACTGGCAGCCGATCTGGGTGCTGGAGGAGATGCCCACCAGCGCCTGACCGTGCCGCCATCGTTCGTCGACGCGGGCCGCACCCCCTGGTGGTGCGGCCCGCGCCGTCCGTGCACCGTGTTCCTGTCCAGGCGTGACCCCTGGCGCGTGGACCGGCGGTGGCCGGGCGGTATGGACGGTGTCGGTGCCCTTTCGAGCTGATGACGCAAACGATTCACCCGGCACGGGCGCCGGGATTCGGTACCCGGGAGCCGCCGGCCGTCAGAGTCGGCGGTCGTCGTTGGCCGGCGTTGGTGACTGTTGGCCCCTTGGCGGGCCGATTCACGGCGCGGTTCGGCAGAGAGGCGGGGTTGCGCTGCCGGGGGCCTGTTACGGCCGAGGGGCGGAGCCGAGCCGAGGTGTGCGGGCGGCCCGGGTCGCGTCGTCCGCCGGTCGGTCCACGGCGCGGCGAGCCCGAAGCCCGGGAGGCCCGCGAGGGGCGGAGCCGAGCCGAGGTGTGCGGGCGGCCCGGGTCGCGTCGTCCGCCGGTCGGTCCACGGCGCGCGGCGAGCCCGACGCCCGGGAGGCCCGGTCGTCCGCGACGGGGCGCCGCGCGGGTGTGGTCGCCTCGCTCAGCCCCGATTCGTTTACGTCATCAGGTCGAAAGGGCTCGCACACCCCATGTCATGGTGGCGGCGGCTGGTGGGGGACTGCCCCCGGAGGTGGCCGGACGGGTGGGTGCGCGGCCTCGTCCAGCACCGGCCAACCGCGGTCGGAAACCACGAACCGTCGCGCCGGTCGGATCGCCCGGCCGCCGGCCGCCGGCCGCCCCGCCGGCCGCCCGCCGGCCGCCCGCCGGCCGCCCCGCCGGTGCCCACCGCCCCATACCCGGTGGGTGCCGACGGGACAGGCGGCGCCGTCAGTGGTCCAGCTCGCCCGCCCGGCGCAGCAGCGCCCGGCGTTCCGGTTCGGAGCCGACCAGGTCGGCGGCGGCGCGGAACAGCGCGGCGGCGCGTACCGGGTCGCCGTGGCGGGCGGTCAGCTCGGCCTGCGCGGCGAGCGCCGGCGGGTAGCCGTCGAGCGCGCCGCCCGCGCGGGCCTCGGCGACCAGGGCCAGCCCCGCCGCCGGCCCGTGGGCGTAGCCGTGCGCCACCGCCCGGTTGAGCCGGATCACCGGGGTGGGCCGGATCCGGGCCAGCTCGTCGTAGCAGCCGGCGATGGCGGCCCAGTCGGTGTCGGCGGCGGTCGGGGCGGTGGCGTGCGCGGCGGCGATCCGGGCCTGCAGCGCGTACGGGCCATGGCCGGCGCGGTCCAGGGCGGCGAGTCCCTCGGTGATGGCGGCGTGGTCCCAGCGGGAGCGATCCTGCTCGTCGAGGGTGAGCAGGTCACCGGCCGGATCGCGGCGGGCGGCCCGGCGCGAGTTCTGGAACAGGAACAGGGCCAGCAGCCCGGCGACCTCCGGCTGGTCGGGCATCAGCCGGTCGAGCAGCCGGGCCAGCCGGATCGCCTCGTCGGCGAAGGCGGGCTCGCCGTCGGCGTCGTACCCCCGGGTGAAGAGCAGGTAGAGCACGGCCAGCACGCCCGGCAGCCGCTCGACCAGCGCGGGCCCGGTCGGCACCCGGTAGGGGATGCCGGCCGTGGCGATCCTGGTCTTCGCCCGGGTGATCCGCCGGGTCATGGTGGACTCGCTGACCAGGAAGGCGCGGGCGATGTCGGCGGTGGGCACCCCGGCCACCGTGCGCAGGGTCAGGGCGACCCGCGCCTCCAGGGCCAGCGCCGGGTGGCAGCAGGTGAAGACGAGTCGCAGCCGGTCGTCCACCACGTCCCCCTCCGTCCCCGTCGGCGGCTCCGGATCGGTCAGCAGGGCCAGGTCCCGCAGCCTGCGCCGCTCCACCGCGGCCCGGCGCAGCACGTCCACGGCCCGGTTCCGGGCGGCCGTCATCAGCCAGCCGCCCGGATTGCCGGGCACGCCGTCGCGGGGCCACCGCTGAAGCGCCGAGGCCAGCGCCTCCTGGGCGCAGTCCTCGGCGAGCGTCCAGTCGCCGGTGACCCGGATCAGCGCGGCGACGATCCGCGGGTACGCCTCGGCACCCGCGTCCGCCACCGCGCCGGCCGCGTCCACCACCCGCGTCAGTCCAGGTCGGCGAAGGGCCGCAGCTCGATCCGCCCGCCGTAGGCCATCGGGTGGGCCCGGGCGACCTCGATCGCCTCGTCCAGGTCGGCGCACT
This sequence comes from Micromonospora sp. U56, assembly GCF_018070095.1. NCBI lineage: Bacteria > Bacillati > Actinomycetota > Actinomycetes > Micromonosporales > Micromonosporaceae > Micromonospora > Micromonospora sp. U56. The sequence goes on along the minus strand of NZ_JAGPYL010000008.1, from coordinate 3,644 downwards.
CCAGGATGTCGAACCCGACGATGACCTCCTTGGTCTCGGCGAACGGGCCGTCGCTGAGCAGCAGTTCGCCGCCGCGTACCCGGACCGTGGTCGCCCCCGAGGGCGGGGCGAGCACGTTGCCCTCCAGGCGCTGGCCGCGGGCGTCCCGCTCGGCCACCCACTGCTCGATGTCGGGCGCGGCGTCCGGGTCGGTGTCCGGCTCGGTGTCGGTGCAGACGAACATCATGAACTTCATCGGTCGGGCTCCTCGGTGTCGTGGTCTCTCGACAGGGTGACGAACGCCGGACCCGGATCCGGACACCGCCGGGCGGGAAATCTTCGCCGACGCACCGGTACGGCGGGTCCACCGGGTCGGGGCCGGACACGGGTAGATCATGTCATCGGCACCGCTCACCGGCGACGAAGTGACCGAGGAGGACCGCGATGCCCCGCGACGACTGGAAGGGTGTCGTCAACCAGATCCTCTACGGGTTGATCTTCACCGCCGAGCTGGACGACGCGGCCGCCGCCCGGATGGCCGAGGCGATGGTCGAACGCCGGTTGTTCGGCGCCGGTCCGCGCGTCTACGCCGCGGCGATCGCCCGGGCCCGGCGGCACCGCGGTCCGCTGACCGACGAGCTGCCCACCCCGCACGACGAGCAGCGGTTCCGGGAATTCCTGGAGCTGCTCGCCGTCCAGCTCGAGGCCCGCCGGCCGTGGCGGCGAACCATTTCCTGACAACGGGTGTGTGAGCCCCCTCCCGTGGGTACAGGCCGGCGATGTTCTTCATCTTCGGACTGCGCACGTCCGTCAACCGGTCCGGCGTGGTCACCGCGGTCTGCCGCAACTGCGGCAACCGGGCCGCGCAGGTGATCACCCGCCGGTCGACGAAGTTCACCCTCTTCTTCATTCCGCTGTTCCCGGTCCGCACCCGCTACGTGCAGCAGTGCTCGTTCTGCGGCGCCGAGTACGGCATCGCCAAGGACGAGGCCCGCAGCCTCCCGGTCGGCTGACCCGGCGATGGCCCGCTTCCTCTGCTGGCTGATTGGCCGGCAACCGGTCGTGCCGGCCCCCGCGCCGGTGCACACCGTCTCCCGTCCGCCCTGCACCCCGGGCCGTCGCCGGCACCGCCGTCGCAGCCGGCCGCTGGCCGGGGCCCGCTCGCCCCGCTCACCCTGGAACCGGTCCGCGGAGCGCTGACCATGTGATCTTCCGCCCGTACCGGATGCCTGCCCACCTCCGCGCCTTAGGCTGGGCCGCCGTCCGAACGGGGAGAATCCTTGCGTAACCACCCGGCCGTCGTGCTGGTCGCCGTCCTGCTGTCCACCCTCTCGCTGCCGGTCTCGCTGACCGGCGCGTCGGTCGCGCTGCCGGACATCGGGCGGGACCTCGACGCCGGGCTTGCCGGCGTGCAGTGGGTGGTGAACGGCTACAACGCCACCTTCGCCAGCTTCATGCTGGCCACCGGGGCGCTGGCGGACCTGCTCGGCCGGCGCCGGGTCTTCGCCACCGGCGTTGCGATCTTCGCCGGCTCAGGGCTGTTCGCCTCGGTCGCCGGGAACATCGTGCTGCTCGACCTGCTGCGCGCGCTGGCCGGCGTCGGCGCGGCCGCCGCCGCGACCAGCGCCTCCGCCCTGCTGGCCCACGCCTTCCCGGGCCAGTCCCGAGCCCGGGTGTTCAGCGTCTTCGGGACGACCATCGGCGTCGGCCTCGCCTTCGGGCCCTCCATCGCCGGCCTGCTGATCTCCGCGTTCGGCTGGCGGGCGGTCTTCGCCGCGCCGGCGCTGGCCGCCGTGGCGGTGCTGGCGCTCACCCCGCTGCTGCCCGAGTCCCGCCAGCCGCACGCCGGGCGGATCGACTGGCCCGGGACGGTCACCTTCACCGCCGCGCTGCTGCTGCTCATCTTCGGTTTCGTGCAGGGCCCCGAGCTGGGCTGGTCCGCCCCGGTGATCGTGGCGGCCTTCGCCGCGGCGGTGGCCCTGCTGGTGGCCTTCGTCCGGGTGGAACGACGACGACCCGAGCCGATGTTCGACCTGGCCCTGCTGGCGAGCCCCCGCTTCCTCGGCATCTGCCTGGCGGCGGCCACCATCGTCGCGGTGCTGGTGCCGCTGCTGGTCTACCTGCCGTCGTACCTGACCACGGTCGTCGGGATGAGCCCCGGCGCGGCCGGCGCCACGCTCATCCTGCTGACCGCGCCGACGCTGGTGCTGCCGTTGCTCAGCGGTGCCCTGACCCGGCTGGTGCCGGCCCTGGCGGTGATCGTCACTTCGGTGGCGGTGGTCGCGGTGGGCGCCGCCTGGGCCACCGTGCTCGCCCCGGACAGCGGCACCGCCGCCCTGGCCGGCCCGCTGCTCACCATCGGCGTCGGGATGGGGTTGTCGATCGGCCTGCTCGACGCCATGGCGATCGGCAGCGTCGCCGCGCACCGGGCGGCCACCGGCGCCGGGATGATCAACACGGCTCGACTGGCCAGTGAGACCGTCGCCATCGCGGTGGTCGGCGCGGTGCTGGCCAGCACCACCGCCGGCCGGCTCGCCGACCCCGGCTTCACCGGCGGCCTGCGTACCGTGCTCTGGGCGATGGCCGCCGTGGCCCTGCTCGCCGCGGTGGCGACCGCCGTGCTGGTCCGCCGGGCCCGCGTCCCGGCCGAACCGGCGCTGAGCGCCTATTCTGGCGGATCGTGACGAGCACCGCGCAGCGCCTGGCCGCGATCCGCGGCGACCTGCCCCCGAAGCGGCACAACGCCCGGACCGTCGCCGCGCTCACCGGTAACCCGGGCTGCGCCCGCCGGGCGGTGCTGGACGGCGCCGGGGTGGACAAGCCGAGGCTGGCGGAGGCGATCGGCTTCCCGGCCCGGTTCGGGCAGTCGCGGTTCGCCATCACCCGGGGCAACGCCTTCGAGGCGCAGGTGAAGGCCGACGGCGGGGCGGAGCTGCTGCGGCTGGTCGCCGAGCGGCTCGGCGTACCGGTGCCGGAGCGGGCCGGCTGGACGGACCTGGGTGGTGCGGACGACCTGCCGGACCGGCACGAGCGGTCCCGCCGGGCGCTGACCAGCCAGGGGCCCGAGGCGGCGCTCTTCGACCACCCGTTGCTCGGCCTGGACGTCGCCGGGCAGCGGGTGCACCTGGAGCCCGACCTGGTCGCCGCCCGGCTCGGCGGCCGGTTCCACGTGGTGGAGATCAAGTCGTTCCCGGTGGTCGACGGGCAGGCCGACCCGGCGAAGGTCGCCGCTGCGGCGATCCAGTCCGCCGTCTACGTGCTGGCGCTGCGCGAGCTGCTCGCCGCCGAGGGGGACCCCGAGGAGCTGGTCTCGCACGACGTGGTGCTGGTCTGCCCGCGCGACTTCGGCAACCGGCCGGTGGCCAGCCTGCTCGACGTCCGCAAGCAGCTGCTGGTGCTGCGCCGGCAGCTCGACCGGATGGCGAAGCTGGACGCGCTGCTCGACACCGTGCCGGCGGACTTCAGCGCCGACCCGACCGCCGACCCGGCGACGCTGGCCGCCGGCCTGCGCCGGGTGCCGGCCCGCTACGCGCCGGAGTGCCTGGCCAGTTGCGAGCTGGCGTACTTCTGCCGCAACGAGGCGGGCGGGCACACCGGGGCGCTGGGCCGGCCGGTGCGAGAGGCGCTGGGCGGCGTCGCCACCGTCGCAGAGGTGCGGTCGCAGG